>JBJFGR010000019.1:0-22380 GCA_051892875.1 Succinivibrionaceae bacterium | reverse complement strand
AAGAGATATTTGTCAATGCAAGTTTTTAAAAAACTCCTAAACCACTAGGATTAAGGATTGGTTAGTAAAAATCCCCCTAAATTAAGTGGGAAACTTGAGTTAAAATAATATTACAACCATAAAACTATATAAATAGTTTTTTGATTTTAATTCTATAGTTAGAATATTTTACATAAAATTACTTTTTTCAGTTAATTGTATGAAGTGTGATTATTATCACCATTATTGTGTATATGCTATCCAGAATTAAAGATCATATTTAAAGCTAAAAGATTTCTTTTAAATTTATATCCAAATATTGTGTTATCAAAAAATACCATTTCAATATTTAATTTGGTGACTACAAAGCATCAATAAATTTAAGAAATCAGATAACTAAAAAAATAGGGGCAAATTATAACGTTGTTTCCCCTATTTTATATTTATACCTATTAAACTTGAACAATCACAAGAAATGTTAGCAAACACGATATTGAACTCAAGCATTAAAGAAAGAATTCAAGTTTCTTATCGCGTAAGGTTCTCTAACCTAATTTCTTGAATTTAAATGTTCTTTCATAAAATTTACAGCACTCTTTATCTGTTCCAATGATACCCCACCTTTGGCACATCTTTTACTCAAAATTGATTCAATTTGTAAAATAGGATATACATCATCTGAAACTTTATCAGTAAATTGATTAAATTCAGCTACTGTTAAATCTTCTAGAGATTTGTTTTGTTTTATAGCATAAACGACTGTTTCACCTACTATATGATGAGCTTCCCTAAATGGAATACCCTTTGATACTAAATAATCAGCTAATTCGGTAGCATTAGCATACCCACCTTTTGCAGCAGTCAAAGTCACATCCTTTCGAACCTGAATACCTTCAAATACCAAAGAAGCCATATCTAAACAATCATGCCAAGTATCTAATGCATCAAATAAACCTTCTTTATCTTCTTGCATATCTTTATTATATGCTAAAGGCAAAGATTTCATGGTCATCAACATACCAGTCAACGCCCCTACAACTCGTCCAGATTTACCTCTTATTAATTCACATGCATCTGGATTTTTCTTCTGAGGCATTAATGATGAGCCTGATGTCACTTTATCAGATAACTCTATAAAATAAAATTCACCACTATTATACATTATCAAATCTTCGGCCATACGAGATAAATGAATCATTGAAATAGAGGCCACACTTAATAACTCTAACACATGGTCACGATCTGAAACTGAATCTAAACTATTTCTTGTTGCTCTTGAAAAACCTAAATCCAGAGCAAGTTTTTCTCTATCTATCGCATATGCAGTTCCTGCTAATGCAGCACTTCCTAAAGGACATGTATCCATTAAATTATAAGCATTCTGTAATCTTAAGTAGTCTCTATCCAACATTTCTACATACGCCATTGCCCAATGACCAAATGTTACAGGTTGAGCTCTTTGCATATGAGTATATCCTGGAATTACAGTGTCATAATATGTATCAGCAATACTCACAAGTTTCTTTTGTAAATTTGTAATAGATGATAATAAAACTATACACTGAGCCTTGCACCACAATTTCAAATCTGTTGCAACTTGGTCATTTCGGCTTCTACCTGTATGCAATTTTTTACCTAAATCACCAACTTTTTCTATTAACTTTGCTTCTACATAAGAATGAATATCTTCATAACCTGCATAAGCTATTGATTCCTGATCTGCATTAATTTCATTTAACAATTCTTTCAATGCGTTTTGAAGATCATTACACTCTTGCTCCGTGATGATACCAACGCTTGCAATAGCTTTCGCCCAACCTATAGAACCTTCAACATCTTGAATTGCCATTCTATAATCAAAAATCAAAGAATCATTAAAAGATTTGAATCTTGCATCAGCTTCTTGAGAGAAGCGACCACCCCATAATGCCATAGTTACTCCGAAAAATAATCTTAAAATACAAAAATACTGAACGGATTATAACAGTATTTTGGTTTAATAAAAAGTTTTTAGTTTTAGCACAAAACCTTTAATCTTTCAATTTCATTATGAACTCTTTTTTCTGAAACTGGATATAAGGTTTTTATACTTTGTGCAAAAAAAGATACTCGTAATTCTTCTAGCATAAACCTAACATTTCTGACTTCAGTTGGCAAAATCTTTCCTGCATATTTACCAAGTAAAGACTCATAATCATGCTCTACATCCTTGTACTTATTAAGCATCATTAAATCACGATTCGGATCTTGAGGAACTTTTTCTATTCTTTTTAACATTGCATCTAAATATCGTTCTAAATGAGGAAAATACATAGGACCTGTTTCTGTAACAAATCCTTTATATATTAATCTTGATAATTGCCCTCCTATATCACTATAAGCATAGGCTGTTCTCAAATCCATCTTGCCCTTTAATTTTTTTCTAACCTCATTAGCTTTCACCAAAATTTTTTCACAAATTGTGGCTATTTTATACACCCTGTCGTAAATATTAGCTTTTGCACATTCAACAATCTTCTTAAAATCCTGTTCATTCCAAGCGACTCCGCCACATTCATTAATAATCTCATCTAACACATATGATTCCATATCTTCTATCAGATTTTTTACAGTTCCTACCGCATTAAAGTACATGGCCAACTTTGCTTTGTTTGGCAATTTTTCTTCTAAAAAATTAAGTGGACTAGGAATAGCCTTCATAATCAACCTTTTTAGACCTTTATTCATTTGATATAAAGCTTCTTCCTCACTCTCATATAACTCCATACTTACACTGTCTCCACAGTCTTTTAAAGCAGGATAAGCAACTATTTCCAAACCTCCAATTACACGTTTTTGTTTTTTTGGAAAAACATCAAAAGTCCAAGAAGTAATCCCCTTTTCACAAGGCAATTCCTTAACAACTTGTTCAAGAGATGCTTTTACTTCATCTTTTAATTTGTGTTTTATATATTCTAAATCTCGACTTTCTAAAAGTACTCTGTTCTTTATATCTATTACTCTAAAATTAAATTTAAGATGCTTTGGTAAAAACGTTAAATCAAAATCTTCCTGTTTTATTTTTTCACTAGCTATTTTGGTCATTTGTTTACATAATACTTCCCAAAAATACCCCATACTTGGATTTAAACAATCATTTAATGCCTGAGCATAATTTGGTGCTGGTACAAATTTTCTTCTTAAAGATTTTGGTAATGATTTTATAAGAGAAGTATAAAGTTCCAATCTTAAACCAGGAATCAACCATAAAAAGTCTTCTGATTTTAATTGATTTAAAATACTAACTGGAATAATAGCAGTAACACCATCAATATCTGAAGTTGGATCAAAACAATATTGTAATTTTAACCTAAACCTCCCTATGTTTAATTTCTCAGGATAAAGATCATCACTAATCATAGATGTATCTTTTTGTTTTAACATTTCACTGTCAAAATTTAAAAATTCAGGGTCATTCTGTTTCTTATTTTGCCACCACTTTTCAAAAGATTTAGCTTCAACAACATCTTCAGGAATTCGTTCATCATAAAAAGCAAATAAAGCATCATCATTAACCAATAAATCTCTTCTTCTTGATTTATCTTCTAATTCCAAAACATCGTTTATAAGTTTCCTATTATGCTTAAAAAATATTTCAGATGTATTAAATTCACCACTAACCAAACCTTCTCTTATAAACAATTCTCTACATAATAATGGATTAACTTTTGTATAATTTACTTTTCTATTATTAATTACAGGTAAACCATACAACATTCCTTTTTGATACGCCATTACCGCCCCCATACTCTTACTCCAATGTTCATCATAATAAGAATAACGAATAATGTTTTTGGCATACTTTTCTGTCCATAGTGGGTCTATTTCAGCTACATTACGGGCGTAAAGTTTACTAGTTTCCGTAATTTCTGCTGCTACTATCCAACGTGGATTACTTTTTGAAAGTCCAGATCCTGGAAAAATATAAAAATGATTACTTCTTGGTCCTACATATTCAAAACGCTCATGGGTTTGAGTACCTATCTGACCTAATAAACCACAAAGAATAGAACGATGTATTTGCTCGTAGGTTGCAGGAGCTTCGTTTACTTTATATCCTAACTCATCAACTGTCTCTTGTAATTGAGATAAAATATCAAACCATTCCCTCATTCGAAGATAAGATAAAAATTCTTTTCTCATTATTTTTCTTAACTGAGAATTTGAATTTTCATTAATTATTTTTTGTAAATAATTGTACAAATTAATAATACTTAAAAAATCTGATTTCTTATCATTAAAACGAGAATGTTGTTCATTAGCAGCTTCGCGCCATTGTAATGGTCTTTCTCTAGTTTCTTGCGCACTTAAATTAGAAGCAATAATCAACATTTCCTTTAAAGCATTCTGTTCATTTGCTTCTATAAGCATACGAGATAATCTTGGATCGCACGGAAACTTTGACATAGCTTTACCAATAGCTGTTAACTTTATATTTTCATGAACTAAATCTTTATCATTGTTTCCTATTTTATTTTTATCAAATGTTATTGCACCTAGCTCTTCAAGTAACTTAATACCATCTTTTATTTGTTTATAATCAGGCGGTTCAATAAATGGAAAAGCAGCTATATCTTTTATTCTTAAATTTAGCATTCGTAATATTACGGCCGCTAAATTAGTTCGTAAAATTTCAGGATCTGTAAACTCACTTCGTGTAATAAAATCATTCTCACCATATAAACGAATACATATACCTTCCGCCACACGACCACAACGACCTTTTCTTTGATTAGCACTTGCTTGAGATATTGGTTCTATTGGTAAACGCTGTACTTTGGTGCGAGAATTATATCTGCTGATACGAGCAGTTCCTGGATCAATTACATACCTAATACCTGGTACTGTAACAGAAGTTTCAGCCACATTTGTAGCCAAAATTATTCTTCTTCCGACATGAGATGCAAAAACCCTATTTTGCTCTTGATTACTTAGTCTGGCATAAAGTGGTAAAATTTCAGTTCCTTTCAAATTAGCTTTTCTTAAAAAATCAGCCATTTCCATAATGTCTCTTTCACCATTTAAAAAGACTAATATATCGCCTAATTTTTCATTTTCTAATTCATGAATAGCTTTTAATATCCCTCGTTGTAATGAATCTTCATCAATATCTGTTTCACCATTTTCATCTTGCAAATATTCATCAAGAGGAGCATAACGTACTTCAACAGGATAAGTACGTCCTTCCACAACTTTAATAGGAGCATTATTAAAATGTTTGCTAAATCGCTCTAAATCAATAGTTGCTGAAGTTACAATTACTTTTAAATCTTTTCTCTTTAATAATAATTCTTTTAAAAAACCTAAAATAAAATCAATATTTAAACTTCTTTCATGTGCTTCATCTATAATCAAAACTTCATAATCATTTAAGTAACGATCTTGTTCAAGCTCTGCTAATAAAACACCATCTGTCATTAATTTTATTATAGTATTGGGAGAAGTTTTATCGCCGAAACGAACTTTATAACCAACAACTGTTCCTAATGGCACTTTTAATTCATTACTTATTCTTTCTGCAACAGTTCTTGTTGCTAATCTACGGGTTTGAGTATGACCTATTATCCCTCTTCTCCCTAATCCTGCTTCAAGACATATTTTAGGTAGCTGAGTTGTTTTACCAGAGCCTGTATCTCCAGCCAAAATAATAACTTGATTCTCTTTTATCAGCTTTGCTATATTTTCATGTTCTTTGCTAATGGGTAGTTCTTCTTGATAAGTAATTTCTGGAATAGTTGCATTTCGTTGAGTTGTTTTTTCTACAGCTTTATGAACATCTAAAACCAACCTTTCAACATCTGCTGAGTCTATTAGCTCTTTGTTTTTTGGGTGATTTCTATCACCAAAGATCATCTTAGTCCTTCTTCCTAATTCAATTTTATCTGAGATCAATACTTGCTTTAAGGCATTTTTAATTTCGCTGTAACTTATTTCAACAGACATTCAAAACAACTCCAATGAAAAAAAAATATTTTTCTAAATATAATAAAAGGGGGTGATTTTTTAACATATTATAAGCTATACTATACAATGTTCAAAATAAATCAATATTGTATGCTAAACGTATCAAACTAAAGAATTATAAAAATGGATTATCTAAATAACACATTATTAATTGTTGGTATTCTTCTCTCCTCTAGTATTTTTGCATCACGAATATCTTCGTTTATGGGATTACCTGTGTTATTGTTATTCTTAGGCATTGGTATGTTGTGCGGAAATGAAGGCTTATTTATAAAAATAGAATTTGATGATTATAATTTAGCATTTTTATTGAGTAATGTAGCCCTAGCGATAATTCTGTTTGATGGTGGCTGTCAAACTAATATTCACATGTTCTTTTCATCAGCAAAACAAAGTGTTCTTCTTGCAACTGTCGGGGTTATTATAACTACAGCAATTGTTGGTATTTGTGTACATTATCTTATTGGATTCTCATTCTATGAATCAATGTTGATCGCGGCTATTATTGGTTCTACAGACGCTGGTGCAGTTTTTTGCTTATTAGGCAGCAATGGTATCAGTTTAAAAAACAAGGTTAATATTCCCCTACAAATGGAATCTGCAACAAACGACCCTATGGCTATATTCTTAACAACTACAATTATAACAATTATCACTGCCTCCGAAAGTAATACCGATATCTCACCTTTACACATGCTTGTTTTTTTTGCTCAGCAATTTTTCTTTGGTATAGCTTTTGGTATTCTTTTTGGTATTATTGGAAAACACATAATTAACAATATAAATATACCTAGCGGTTTATACTCTTTACTCATAATAGGTATCGCTTTCATCGGTTTTAGTATTACATCATCATTAAATGGTTCAGGTTTTCTAGCTATCTTTATCATGGGGATGATTATAGGAAATCAGAACACGCGTCAGGTAAACTATATCAGATCCGTACAAGAAGGTTTAAGTTGGTTATCCCAAATTAGCCTCTTCCTTATTCTAGGACTTCTTGTAGATCCTAAAACTTTAGTAAATTACATATGGATAGGTTTACTTGTTTCTATTCTTATGACAATTATTGCTAGACCTATAGCTGTTTTTTTATGCTTAAAACCATTCTTTAATTTTTCAAATAAAGAATTATTATTCATTTCATGGGTTGGATTAAGAGGATCTGTTCCAATCGTACTAGCTATTTACCCTATTATGTATAACATTCCCCATGGAGAAATATTTTTTAATATAGCCTTCGTTGTGGTAATTTTCTCACTACTGATACAAGGAGCCACCATATTACCAATTGCAAAATTCTTTGACGTGTATACACCTTGCTCAGTAGCTCCTATAACCAAAGGACAAATTGGTATCTCACTTAGTGATGATTATGAAATATTTAACTATGAAATAAAGAATCATGCTTTTGATAATCTAACATTACGTGAAATAAAATTTCCAAGTAAGACATTGATTTCCTCAATATATCGTCATGCTCAAATGATGAAACCTCATTCAAATATAACATTACAAAAAGGTGACATTATATCAATTGTTGGTCATGCAGAAGATGAACCCCTATTAAACTCAATATTTTCAGGTAACACTCCGATAAAAAAAGTACCTTACTTTTACAATGGAGACATTATTTTAAATGGAAATATTCCAATGCCTGAAATTTCAAAAAATTATGATATGATCATCACTTCTTTAGAAAAAGAACTGACACTAAGTGAATTCATGAACTATCAAATTGGTGGCTACCCTCAAGTAGGAGATCGTGTTACCATTATTGATAGCAGATTAACGGTATTTGAAATCCAAGGTGATATCATAACAAAAATCGGATATGAAAAATTAGAAAGTATGCTATAATGAACCTAATTATTTTAAAATATCACAAAGCTAAACTAAATTTGTTTACAAATTTATTCGTTAGTATAATATATACTTACATACATATGTGTTACATTTTATGATATCTATTAAACTTCTTCAAAAATAAACAATTAAAATAAAGGTGTTCTTGTATGACAAGATTAAATAATAAAGGTTTTGTAAAACCAGCATTACTAACACTAAGTATTGCCGCTCTAGCTGGTATTGGTTATCTAACGTATCAACAACTCAATCCTCATCAAATAATTGAAAAAAGGGATGTTGATGATTTAAGCATTTCTTTAGACAAAATAGATGAAAATTCTTTAGAGTCTTTAGCAGCCGCACTTTATTCAAGCGTTCTAACAGAAAATTTTACAGAGGTTCCAAACCTTGTTAACAGATTTAAAGAATTACAAGAATATCAATTAAAAACAGGTAAAATCAAAGCTTACACTGGAAATGTTCAGGAATCTGGAAATACAGAAGATAACATTGAACAAAATAACAAAATCGATATTACAAGATTTTTATCAATATCTGCTATTGAAAAATTAGAAGAAAAATTAAATGTTATTACTGACAAAGTTTTAACTAAGCAACATCCAGAAAGTTATATTTTTTACTTAAATGCTCTACAACAAATTTTGTCATTTTATGAACCAAAAAATAATACCGAAGATTATAAAATTATAAAAGATTCTTTAAATGCTTATAAAGCATATAAAGATAATATTGATTACACAATAAGTGATATCCGTTCAATTTACGGACCGATTGCTACATTACGTATGTGTAGATACTTAATAGGTTCTAGTGATTATAGCAAAATCTCTCCATACGAATTAAAATTCTATTTAGATGAAGAAATTGATCGTTTTATAAAACAATTACCTGTTGTTCCAGAGAAGAAAAATAATTACTTCGTTAACTCTGATTTTATAAACCTAACCCCCGACGTTATTCCTGAATTAAGAAAGATTAATGCTATATTACCTCAAACATTAGCTTTAATACCTTTATTAGAAGGCATTAAAGAAGATGAACTAAACAAAGATTTTCAAAAACTATCTACTCAGTTAAAAACAGCTGTATCTTCTGCAAAAAGTTTCTCTAACACAGCAAAAACTTTCTACCAATGTAAAGCAACAACTAGTGAAGATTTTCCAATATCAATTGCAAATGTTGAAAAAATATTTACTAGTGTTTATAACATAGGTGGACTTTCATTAAATGCTATTAAAGTAAATTTAGAAGCCCCACTACCTGGTTGTAACAACACAAAAAAAGTTACTATTTTAGTTCCAGATATAAAACAATATACTAATTTATTCAAGGAAACCCAAAACAAAATTAGTGACTCAAGCAGAAAGTTACTTGAAAATGATGTAAATATTCTAAAGAAGCTTCATGGGCTAGAAAAAACTAATGTTACCTTATTAGGCTCTGAGATTGGAGCCGTTGAGTTAGGGGTACAGGCTGCTCCTGAACAAGGTATGTTCATAGACAAGAATGATGCTAATCAAATGTTCAATATAAAGCTAGATTCATTTGCTTTATTAAAATCCTACAACATTGCTCCATATATTGATCTTATTTTCATAAGTTCACCAAAATTGACAGAAGCAAGATCGCATGCTATTTATAAACTGAATATCATTGAAGACGTTGTTAATTTAGAATCATCTTTAGATAAGATTGATTATGACTCATTAAAGGATCCTAATAGTCAATATTTAAGTTTAAGAGCAAAAGAAATTGAAAACATTGGTCATAATTATGATACAAGTACTTTTGTTAAAAACTACTTAATGAAAACTACTAATGGTGCAAATATTGATACTGCAAACAATACTATTACTCTTGAAAATTATTTCTCAGATGATAATTATGATTCAAGTGATTCAACTTCTAATGTAGATAGTTCTAATAATGACCAGGAAGCAACAACAGAAATAGCCAAAAACGAACCTCAATCAGAACCAAATCAACCTGAAACTGTAGAAACACCAAAACAGGAAGAACCAAAAGAAGTTGCAAAGGTTGAAGAAAAAGTTGTTGAACCGATTACCCCTGAACAACCTACGGAAATCGCAAAAGTAGAAGAACCAGTTGCTTCTAAACAACCTACGGAAATAGCAGACAATGATCCGTTTGCAAATCCTGAAAAACTTGGTGAAAACGAGGAAAATGTATCATACAGTCCAGAACAGTTAGCAGAAGCTACTGTAAAAGTATTAAAAGAACAAATTCTTTTAAACAATGCTGATGCTATGTACGAATATGCTATCCGTTTAGCAACAGGTACTAAGAAGGTTCGCAAAGATATTAAGTTGTCAACAAAATACTTAAAGAAAGCAACTGAAGCTGGTCATCCTTTAGCTATGTACGATTATGCTACAATTATTCGTGGTAGCAAACGTTCATCAAGTGCCGATTTGAAGTATGCTAAAGATTTAATTATCAAAGCTGCTGATAATGGTAATTTAAAAGCTATGGGAGAAGCTGGTGAAGCATATGCTTATGGTTCAGGAGTTAAACAAGATATAAATAAAGGTATTAGTTACTTATCTAAGGCAGCTGAACATAATGATGCAAAATCTCAGTACACTTTAGCTAAAATATTCTTAGATGGAAAATTAGTTCCTGAAAATAAACAAAAAGCATTCAATTTATTGAAAACTTCTGCAAAAACTAACGCAGGTGCTGCTTATAAATTAGCAGAGATTTATGAAGGAAAAATCATTCCTAACATTAAGGATTCTCGTCTTTCAGATGACAACTATGTGTTTGCAGCAAGACATGGCTATAAGGATGCTTATAAAAAAGCTGGTTATATCTTAATAGAAACCAACAGTGGCCAAAAAGAAGGTATGAAGTTCCTAAATGAAATAGCTGGTACTGATCCTGAAGTTGATAAGATTTTGTTAAATTACTTTGTAGTTAATCACAATACAAAACAATTAGCAAAACTATTATTAAAATCACCTAAGGAAACTCAAGATTTATTCCCTCTTGAAATGGGTGATATATATGCTCAAGGATTAGAAGTTGCTGTAAATAACAAAAAAGCTGAAGAGTATTATCGTAAAGCTATGGCCCAAAATATTCCAGACTCATTCTGTAGAATTGGGGATATGTTCTATTATGGAAAATCAAAAGCTAATGATTTACGAGCAGCTGTAAACAACTATAACAAAGGTGCTGACTATGGTTCTGTTGTTTGTGCAAAACAATTAGCTTTTATAAAAATTCAGTACAATAAATATCGCAACCTAGAAGAGGCATTCTCATTGTTATCTAGTTTAGGTGATCATGAAGTTGACAGTTCAGTACGCTCAGTTTTAGGCCTAATGTACTTATACGGACAAGGAACCAAAAAAGATATAAAAATTGGTTTAGCGTATTTATCTAAAGCTAATACTAATGAAGCAGACTTTGTTCGAACACTTCACAGTGGGGACACTAGTGAAATGCAGAAAGATGGGTGTAAAAATCCTGTTTTAGCTGGTGTTGTTGGTACAAAGACCAATAACATTAAGTGGACTGCAACAGGTGTATTAAGTGACTTGTTCTTCTTAAAAGATTATAAAGAACAAGGTGGTACTTTTAGTTATAACTTAATTTATAATCAAGCAGTTGGAGTTTGTAATAATAATTTACAGGTTAATATTCTTCATGACACTTTCACTAAGTTTAGAAAACCAGAAAGTGATAATTTAACTGATGGTAAAGATTTATATCAAGCAGCTATGTTCTACTTCCAGCAAAAAGATTACCATAAAGCCTTTGAATTAATGAAAAAGGCTTCTGAAGCTGGTTATACTAAAGCCCATAATAATTTAGGTATTTTCTATCTATTGGCAATAGGTACAGAATCAAATCTTAAAGAATCATACCTAACATTGCTTAAAGGGTTTAGTAGTAAAGATGCAAAAGCAACTTTCAACGCCGCTGCTTTAAGAAAATATGGTTATGGTACCAAACCAGATCATAATAAAGCTTTAGATTTAGTAAGAACAGCTATCGATTTAAACTACAAGATTGCAATTATGCATCTAGGTTATTCTTACGATTATGGTGTTGGTAATGGAAAAAATGATAGTGAAGCATTTAATACATTTATCAAATTAAACAAACTATAACCTCAATTCTTATAAATATAAATAGCTAACATTTTTGTTAGCTATTTATAAAAACAAATAGCAAAGAAAATTCTTATGAAAATATCTGTAGCAGTAATAGCACATAATGGCGGTGAAAATTTTAGAGATTGTATGCATTCAATTACTAATCAACGAGTAATTAAAGCAGATGAAATAACTGTATACGATTATAAAAGTACAGATAATACTAAAGAAATTGCTAGTTTATATAAATCTAAAATTGTAAATATTGATGAATATAATCCGGAGGACCCCTACTTTACTATTAAACAAATATTTCATGAACATAAAAATTCAGATATTTTAATTATTGTTCAACAATATAATGAAATTGATCAATCTGCAATTAGTGAATTGTTTAGACATTTTTTAACAACTAAAAATTTAGGTGTTGTTTACGGCCGAACTACAACTCATTTTGAAAATAATCACTTATCTCGTTTTTACCACAATTACTTCTTTCCAATTACTTCAAAAAACTACCCCTTAAATCATATAGCAAGAGTATTTACATCATTTAATTTGATTGCTTTTAATATGAAATATATTAATGAACCAGGTGTATTACCTGATTCGTCACAAGGAATTTTTTTAGATTTATATATTTGTGGGAAAATTATAGAACATGGTTATAAAGTTTTATACAATCCATTGGCGATGTGTAAATCAAATGTAGATTATAAAGCAAAGCACGTTTTTTTGTTTAGTAAACAATTATTTTTGTTCTTAAAAAACAATCCTTGGTTTTCAAATAAATGGTATTTTGATAAAAAAGATCCTGAAATGTTTTTTTCAAATTTTAAATACTATTTACAAACCAACACTTCAATACCTTTACTTCCATTTTTTTCATTAATTTGCTATGTATATTTCAAAATTGGAGAATTAATAGCCGACATTGAATATAAAAATCAGCAAAAAATTGAACAAAATAAAAATCTATCTCAAGAACAAAACAAAAATCAAAATTAAAAAAAATCAAAAAAAAATAATACAAAAACTTAATAGTTCTATTCTTTTATATTATCTCTTAACTTGATAATCCTCTTTTTAATTGAATTAATAATCTTTATAAATTCTTCTTCAGTTTTACCTGTAGGATCTTCTAATTTCCAATTATCATCAAATTCCCTACCAATAAAAGGACAAATTACATTACACCCCATCGAAATAGCAATATCAGGTTTAGGAATATCATTTATTAATTTTGAATACTGAGTTTTTTCCATGTCTATTCCATAGAGATTTTTCAAAAGACGCACTGCATCTTGATTAATTTGATCCTTGGGTGTTGTTCCTGCTGAATAACTTTCAAATACATCAGAAGCTAAATGCTTACCTAAAGCTTCAGCTATTTGACTCCTACAGGAATTATGAACACAAATAAACGCAACTTTTTTCATTATTTTTTCTCATATACGATAATTTAATTGTATATAATCATATTTTTAATAATTATTAATCTTTTTTTGCCACATCTTTATAAAGTTGAATAATCTCTTCCTTTTTAATTACTTTACCATAAGAAACAACTTTCTTGTCTATAACTAAAGCAGGTATTGACATCACACCATATGACGCAATAATTTCAAAGTTTGTTATAAATTCAACTTCTTCATTTACACCTAATTCTTTTAGTGCTAATTTAGCATTATTTAAAAGTTCATGACACTTTGAACACCCACCTCCCAAAACTTGGATTCTACTATTAGTTTTTGCATATTCATTCATTTTCTTTACCTTAAAAATATTAAATAATGACATATTTCAACACCTGATTAAAATAATATTCCTTGAAAAATATTAAATAAATAACCTATAATTATTATACCTAAAGTACATATTACCCCAAATACAATTAATAATTTTGTTTTTATAGCCTTTTTTAGCATTATCATTGAAGGCAAAGATAATGTTGTCACAGCCATCATAAATGCAAGTACAGTTCCAATCTGGGCATTTTTAGATAATAATGCTTCTGCTATCGGAATTACCCCAAAAATATCAGCATAGATCGGAACACCAACTAATGTTGCAAGCACAACACCAAATGGATTATTTCCCCCTAGTGCTGTCATAATAATTTCATCAGGAATCCAATTATGAATAATAGCCCCAATTCCTACACCAATTAGAATATATGGAAAAACTTTCTTCAATGTTTCATACATATGATTTATTGAATAAACTAGTCTTTCTTTTTGAGTAGGCTTTTTTATTTCCGAATCCAAAAAATTAGCCTTTCTTATATATTCTTCTACTTGATCTTCCAGGTGTAATTTTTCAATTAATGTACCACCTAGTATGGCAATCATCAAACCAAGAACAACATAAACAGCCGAAACCTTTATCCCAAAAACACCCGTCAATAGAACCAAACTACCTAAATCTACCATAGGAGAGGAAATTAAAAATGAAAATGTAACACCTAAAGAAAGACCAGAGCTTGTAAATCCAATAAATAAAGGAATTGATGAACATGAGCAAAAAGGAGTTACCGTTCCTAATAAAGCAGCGATAGTATTAGCTGTTATACCATGAAATTTACCAATTATTTTTTTTATGCGCTCAGGCATAAAAAAACTCTGTATATAGGATATAAAAAAAATCAAAAAACATAAAAGAATTGTGATTTTTATAGTATCGTATAGAAAAAATAGAACACTACCTCCTATTCTGCTACTTGTATCTATCCCTATCAAACTTAATAATTGTGCTATCAATTCATTAAGCCATTTCATACCAAAAATCTGATTCATTAAAAAAGAACCCACTATAAACCTCTTCCGCTATTCTCCAAAGCTTTTTAGACAATAAAGTTATCTATAAATAGCTTAAACTCCTCAAATTTTTTTTTGTTTAATGAATAGTAATGCCATTTACCTACTTTTCTATCATTAACCAAACCACAATCTGTTAGTATCTTCATATGATGAGATAAAGTTGGTTGAGTAATTTCAAATTTTTCAAGAAGTTTACATCCACACTTTTCGCCATCTGCTAATATTTTAACAATCTCTAATCTATTACTATCAGAGAGTGCTTTACATATTAAAGATATATAAGTAGAATCCATAAAACACCTTATATTGATAAACATCAATGTATATCATTATATATTGATGTTTATCAATATGCAAATATTTTTCTAAGTAAAAACATGTAGTCATGTCACTTACTTTAAAAATTATTGCATTTAAAATTGTCTACATGTTACTTTCTTCTTATCATCTTCATAAAAACTAATTAATAGTTTTAAAAAGGAAATTACTATGAAAAATATAATAGGATTGGTAAATGCTTTATTCTGAGATTATCAACAATGGATAGAAACATACAAAAATCTACAAATTGTAACACAGTTTTTTTTCTTGTCTTTATTCTTTTTTTATCTCTTTACAGGTGGAGCTGGAGGCACTGGTTGAACTGGTTGCACAGGAGGTATAGAAGAATCACTAGTAAATTGCTTAATCATCATAATAAGCTCCTTATACTACATTAATAAACTAATATAAATTATACTAAAATTATTTTATCAAAAATAAATTCTTAAAATCCTTGATGATTTCACAAAAAAACTATTAAAAAAGTGAGTTTTCGTATATATGTGCAAGTAAAAAATGAAGACTCACTATGCATAATTCTCTACTTTTACCCACAACTATGCACAATGAGCCAAAAGATCCTTTTTTTATTCACTACTTAACTTAAATAAATCTTCTAATTCTTTATTGTTAAGATTACCTATCCATTTTTCTCCATCAGCTACAGTTAAATCAGCTAATTTTCGTTTATTATTAATAATTTCATTAACTTTTTCTTCAAATGTACCAGCTGTGATTAATCTATACACATTAACATTCTGTTTTTGACCTATACGATAAACTCTGTCCGTAGCTTGATTTTCAACCGCAGGATTCCACCAAAGATCATAATGGATTACCGCAGAAGCTGCTGTTAAGTTCAATCCCGTACCAGCTGCTTTTACAGATAATATCAAGACTTTAGCATTTCTTTTTTCTTGAAAATCATCAGTTAATTGATTTCTCTGTTTTTGAGTTAATTGACCATGAAGAAAACCTGCAGAAATTGAGAACTTTTCATTTATCCACTTTTGTAATAATTCTCCAGTTTCTCGAAATTGAGTAAATATTATAACTTTTTTTCCTGAATCTATTAATTTTTCCAAAAGTTCAATCAACAAAGCTCCTTTTCCAGAAGTATCAACAGATGATGCTTCTTGTTTAATAAAACAACTTGGTGCATTGCATATCTGCTTTAATGCTGTTATCAATTTTAATACTATGGCACTTCTTTTTATTGCTGTATCACTATTCTTTAGATTAGGTAACATATCCTGTATTACAGCCTTATATAAAGTAGCCTGTTCAGCACTTAGTGAACAATATTCGTCTGATACTAATTTATCAGGAAGGTCGCTTATTATATTCTTATCGCTTTTAAGTCTTCGCATAATAAATGGTGCTGATAAAGATTTAAAAGATTGTAAAACTATCTGATCATGTTCTCTCTCGATAGGTAAAACAAATTTTTTTCGAAAACTTTCAGCAGTTCCCATTAAACCAAGATTTGAAAAATCTAGTAAAGACCAATATTCCATAAGCTTATTTTCTACTGGTGTTCCTGACATTGCTATGGAAGATTGAGGTTTAAGACTACATATTGTTTTTCTAATATCTGTATCTCTATTTTTTATAGCCTGAGCTTCATCAATTACCAATAATCTTAATTTTAATTTATTAAACAATTCTATTTTGCTACGAAGTTTACCATATGTAGTAATTACAACATCTGCTTTTTGATCAATATCTTCATTTATTCCATAAATAACTGAATATTTAATATTTGGTGCAAATTTACTGATTTCTCTTTGCCAATTAAGGAGTAAAGTTGTAGGAACAACAACTAAAGCCTTCTTTTCTTTAAATTCAGCTTGTAGTCTAAGATACTCTATAGTACTTATAACTTGTAATGTTTTACCAAGCCCCATGTCATCTGCCAAAATAGAACCAATACCAACTTGACAGTTTTTAACTAACCAACTAAATCCTCTCTGCTGATAAGGGCGTAATTCAGCATTTATAGTTTTTGGTACTGAAATATTTGTAGTTTGCACAAGCTCTTGAATAGCGTCTTTCAATTTCTGATCCAGAACTACTTGAACACCATTATAATTACCAGTTAATGCAGCTTGTAATAAATCTTTTGAAGCTATTTTTTTATCAGCAAGTTTTCGTTGTTTAATAATCTTTGCAAGTTCTTCTTGATCCATATAAACGAACCAATTTTTAAAGCGAACTAACTTACCGACATTTGAAACCATTTTTTCAAATTGAGCTTCTGAAATATCCTCTCCCCCTATTTTCATTACCCATGAGAATTTTATAAGGTCTATAATCTTAATCAGAGATTCTCTAGATTCTGTTGAACTCCTATTTTTAGTGAGTTTTAATACAGGCTTAGGTTTTAAAAGTTTAACCATTGATTTAGGTAAAATAATCTTTATTCCAAACAACTCTAAAATAGGGAAATGGGTAACTAATAAATCTTTTAATTCATTTAACTCAACTTGAAGAGTTGTAGTTTTTTCTGCTATTAACTTTTTAATAAAAGGACAAAAAGCACTTATTTTTGCCAAATTTTTTATATACTCAAAACGATCTTTAAAATTTCTATCATTAAGAATATCTTCTATAGGAGTTAGATTTTCTCTAGAAAATTCATTTTCTCCATTTTTAGCAAAATACAAAGAAATTTCTGGTAAACAATCAGATTCTTTTCCTGGTATTAACTTTTCATCTATCCATCTATCTTCTGCAATTATGACAGCTTTAATATCTCCACTACTAATTGATAACGGAGATAACCATTTTTCTATTGCAGGAATTAAGCTAAATATATTTTTTGTATTTTTTCCAGAAATCTGATGACCAAATAATAAAGATTTAATTAACTCCGACTGGTCATCAAATGAATAACCATAATTATTTGCGTATACGTTTTGAACTTGTTTAGTAATAAAATAAGAAATTGCATTAATCCCCATTTGTAGGTCATTAGGCACACAATTCTTATTAGGAACTTTAAAGAACTTCATTGGTAAATTATTTAGTATAAAACCTACTCGAGTAACAACTTCACGCACAGTTTGAGAAATTGTAGCAGGAACCCAGCGAGTATTTATTACTTTTTCATTCTTTTCAGTAAAAAGTTCAGGTATTATAGCTTCGTTACTTATAAGTTTTATTGCTATATACCATAAACGATATAAAACTTCTGTTTGAATAGGTAATTTTTGAAGTTCAGTTTCATTAATAATACCATTAAACAATACGGGTTCGTTAATTTCTTTTAGAATTAAAGAATCTGTGAACCAACTCTTTAACAAAATTAAAGACTTATCTTGACTCTCTGAAATTAATTGAGCATCTGTTTGAAAAATAGTTAAGGCTTGTTTTGCCATCTTCTTATACATATTTTGCATAACAGTTTTAATAGAACCTTTCATGCATCCCGCAGGATTATCGTCTAGAAAAGATATAATCCTACTACTTGACGTTTCATACTTACAAAATGAAAGTTCTTTTAACTCAGTTAGTAATTCATTAGTTGAATAGCTTGTATTATTTATAACAGATTCTGGAGAAATTAAAACATTTGATATTGGTAATATAGATTTCTGTAAATATTTAAAATATCCATTACTATTAGGTTCGCTTGTAAATAATTGTTTAATATCGGGTAGTTTTACTTCGGCAGCATCCGTAAAATTAATACCTCGATTTTGAAGCTCACCTAATAAATCCAATCCTTTCATAGAAAAAAGTATAAATGGATTAGTGTCAATCTCTATACTACAAATATATATAACAGCGGCTATATGTTTACAAGGAACTGCATAATCAGGGCAAGAACAGAACATTTCCAAATCTCTCCAACTTTCTGGAAATATCTGTATTCCAAGCTTTTGAGCAATATTAAAGATTTCTGGATCCAATTCTCTATTAGCTAAAGCACAAGTAGTCATTGGACTTGCTATAATCGCATCCATCAAGTCATTTTTCTCTTGTGTTGTAAACTTAGGTAGTTCAATGCAAACTCTATAAGGAGATCTTCTATGACCAGAGACTTTTGCAAGAATTTGATTTTGATTAATTAAAACATCTTTTACTTTGTTATTTACTGCATAACTTTTTCCTCTAGGGATTCTATTAGCCAAATCAATTCCTGTAAGAGAATCTAACCATTTTTTTCCCCACCATGTAGTTCCATAATTATTATTTATGCCACTTGCCATTTATTTGCCTTAATATAATATCAACACTATTTCTAAAATAATGATTGTACCTAATTTAAAAATTAAAAAAAATAAAAAAATCTAAAAATCTAAAAAATAGATTTTAGAGCATTATACATATTTATGTCATTTTTAGAATAAGAATTAATTATGTAGAATACGAATATAAAAAAATGTAAATAGTGATGTAAAAACTATTTGAAATATACACCCCCATTAAGTAAAATAGAAGTTTATTAAACCAATTACTATAAGGAGCTATTATGAAAAATCTTTATATTTGCGAAAAACCATCACAAGGAAGAGATCTTGCAAAAAACCTTCATTTATCAAATAAACAAGAAGGTTTTATTACTAATACAACAGGAACAATTTCTGTAACTTGGTGTATGGGACATTTATTAGAATTATATCTTCCTGATGATTACAATGATTTGTATAAAAAATGGGATATAAGAAACCTACCAATAATTCCTGATAAATGGAAATACCATATTAAAAAAAATTGTAAAAAACAATTAGATACTATTACTAAATTAATAAAAGAAGCAGAATTAGTAACCATTGCAACCGACTATGATAGAGAAGGTGAGGCTATTGCTCGTTCTATCATAGAAAGAGCAAAGTATAACGGACCTATTCAGCGTTTATGCTTAACAGCCTTAGATGATCAATCAATTCAAAAAGCTCTAAATAATATAAAAGATGGATCTGCTACAATAAATATGTACTATGCAGCTTTATCAAGAGCTAGAGCAGATTGGCTCGTTGGTATGAACCTTAGCAGACTTTTTACATGTCTTGCAAAATCTTCTGGTTCTCAAGAAGTTATATCTATTGGTAGAGTTTTAACACCAACAGTATCATTGGTTGTTCAAAGAGATTTAGAAATTCAAAACTTTATACCTATTCCATATTATGAATTATTTGCAAATATAGAAGGCAAGGATATAAATACAAATAAGATAGTAACATACAAATCAAAATGGATTCCAAATGATCAATTATTAGAAAAATATAATGGATATATAACTGACAGAAATGTTGTTGAAAAGGTTATTGAAAATATATCTACTACAATTCCTGTTGTATCAAAATTTAAAAATGAAAAATCAAAACAAAATCCTCCATTACCTTTTGATTTAACATCTCTGCAACAATATTGTAATAAACGCTTCGGTTTTTCAGCATCTAAGACACTCGATATAGCCCAAGCACTTTATGAAAAATATAAAGCCACTAGCTATCCTCGCACAGATTGTCGCTATTTACCTAAATCAATGCACGCAGAAGCTTATGATACACTCCAAAATATTGTAAATATAGATAATAGTCTGGCTTCAATCGTATCTAATGCAGACTATACAATACAAGGACCTTGTTTTAATACTAGTAAAATAACAGCTCACCACGCTATCATTCCTACAAATAACCCCAAAGTTAATATAAATTCAATGACTGCTGATGAGTTAAAAGTCTATCAAGAAATCAGAAAAGCTTATATCGCCCAATTCTATCCACCTGCTGAATTTTTTAACATAATCATAGAATTAACAGCTAGTAATATTAGAGAACAACCTCCTATATCTGAGTTATTTAGATCTAAATCTAGTGTTTTAATAACTCCTGGGTGGAAAGTTTTATACGAAAAAGAAAAAGAAACTACCACAGATGAAAACTCTGAAAAATCACAGTTTCTACCTATATGTAACATAGGTGATCAACATTTATTTAAAGAATTTTTTATAGAAGATAAAATAACCACTCCTCCAGCTCATTTTACAGAAGCTACACTTTTATCCGCCATGGAAAATGTTGCAAAATATGTTCAGGAAGATCAATGGAAGAAAAAATTAAAAGAAACTGATGGTCTAGGAACTCCTGCAACAAGGGCTGAAATAATCAATAACTCCATTAGTAGAGGATATATAACAAGAAGTGGAAAATATCTTATTTCTACACCAAAAAGTCAAAGTTTAATACAAGCATTACCAACTGACATTAAGAGTGCTAGTATGACCGCTCTATGGGAACAAGGACTTGAAAAAATAGCCTTAGGTACTATGACTATGGACTATTTTTTAGAACATATAACAAATTGGGTTCAACATATTATTTCAACTAATATAAATTCTACATTAAATATTATTTCAAATACAGATGATAACAACCAAACATCTGCTAAAAAGTATCGAGCTAGATCAAAAACAACAACAAAAAAAACAACAAGAACAACAAAAACAAAAAAAACAACACCAATCTCAAGCAGAAATTTAAATCAAACAGAAGTTATCTGCCCTAAATGCGGTGCTCCTATGATTCTTAGAAAAAGTTCTAGAGGTGAATTTTATGGATGTTCTAAATTCCCTAATTGTAGGGGAATATTACCAAAATAAAAGAAATAATAAAGTCTTCGTGCTTACACGTGGGTAAAATATGAAGATTCACTAAAATTTTACCCTATAGTTCTTTCACAAATATCTATTTTTTTTAAATTTAAAATTAAGAAAACAGGCTCTTCGTGCATAGTTATGGGTAAAAATAGAGGATTTTGCACTGTTTAATTGCTATTTTATAGGGTAAAACACTATAAATCTTTATATTTTAAACTTTATCTTTGTATTTTTTCATTTTTTTATAATTTTTAAAAATATTTATTGATAATTATATTAAAAACATGTATAGTTTTCGCCGATTTATATTTCTTAAGTATAAAATATAAAACCATTAATAAAATATCTTACATATGAAAAGGAGTTAATATGGGGCAAATTGATATTTTATCAAAAAAATTACTATCAAATCCTGAACGATTTGCTGATGCGATTAATGTAGGCATTTATGGAGGCCAAAAAATAGTTAAACCTGATTCTTTAAAAGATTTAAACACTGAAATTAATGCTATTATTGAAAAATCAGGACAAGCAGTAGAAAGCAAAACTAGATATCGCGATATTTTAAAAGATGTCATCATAAAAGAAGATGAAAACACTACTTTTTGTATTCAATTTGGTATTGAAAATCAAACAAAAATTGATAGTGAAATGCTTA
>JBJFGR010000018.1:0-4388 GCA_051892875.1 Succinivibrionaceae bacterium | reverse complement strand
TAAAAAAATCAGAGCATTTTTGCATGATTTACGTCGCTAGATAGAACGCTTACGTTCTAAACGATAGGAAACGGTTGTTCTATCATATTAGCGACCAAGCCAACAAAATTCTGGAATTGCTTGGTGATACATACCAAAAGACTTACGGTAGTTAATTTTTGATCATTGGTATGTATTGAGGGAAGAAATTAACTAAGTTCAAATGCGAAATGTAAGGTATTAAAAAAATCCACAAACATGATAGTGACAGAAATTAGAAAAATTTATTGTTCATTAAATGTTAAAATATAAAATTGAGTATTAATAAATGGAATTTTTTATATCTGAACCATGTAGATATAGGAACAAGGCTCAGTTGTTATTATAGGATAAGTATAATTTAATCACATATCGACCTGAATAAAAGCGTTAAAACAAATACAATGGCTTTAGCTTGTGATGTGATAGAAAATCTTGTTTTGGAAATTTTTCAAAATACTTATTTTAGAACTGATTGGTGTTCTAAAATAAAATTAGATATTAATCCAATCTTGAAAAAAAATCCATAACTAATTCTGCTAATTCTTTGGCTCTATCGCCATCGAATACAAAATGTAATTTCTGTCCATAACTAGCCCTTAAAGAAGATATTTGCATCATACTTTTAGCATCTATGTACATAGAGTCTTCTGATAAATTTTTAACTTTAACTTTAACATCTGTGTACTTTGAACATAATTTAACAATAGAAGCACAGGGCCTAATATGTAACCCGTGTTTTCCATTTACTTCAACATCTAATTCTATAACCATTTTTATATATACCCTTAATAAAAACCATGAGATTTAAATAATATTTTATTTTCATTTAATTGTAAAAATTTAATAAATTGAGTACTTTTATCAATATTTTCATTATTAAAATATATTGAATAAAAAATGCTTTCCTCCCCCTCTATATTACATGAAGAAATATTCTTACTTCCTTTTATCATATTATATGGGAGAATTGCATATAAAACATTATTATTTTGTAAAAAACTGAGTACTTGGTATTCATTATTACCATAAATTATTTTGTCAGATACCTTTTTATCAAATTTTTTTTGTAAAAAAATTTTTGAGTTATAACCGATGGAGTATATTTTTGGATTTAATATAGCAATTTTTGAGAAATATAAGTCTTTTAAATTAGAACAATATTCTGATATATTTTTTTTAATTGAAAATATATATAAAGGTGAGCTAGTTAATTTATTTATAGAAGAAAAATCTGCTAATCCTGCTAATGCATATTTATAATGATATCGTAATTCATTTCCTATATATACATCGCAAACAGTTTCTTTGTTACTAATTTGAGCATATAGTATACTTTGGGTATTAGATTTAAGGTTGAAATTAGAGTTTTTTTTATCTTTTATCGAATTCATAACCTTATACAATTGAGGAATTATACATACCTCTAAATCCCTAGCTAATGCAGAATTGATAAATGTTAAAAACGATATAATAATTATAAGATACTTCATTTATATAATTCTTTTAATAGAGATATTTCTTCTTTGTATCCTAGTAGATCCTTTTGAGGTGTTTCTAAGTAAAAAGGCTTATTTCGTAATTCTCTATGATTAATAATTTTTTCAACTGTAGATAAACCTAAAAAACCTTTTCCTATACATTCATGCCTGTCTTTATGGGCTGCTATAGGATTTTTGCTATCATTTAAATGTATCGCATAGAGTTTATCTAAACCTATTGTATTATTAAATGTTTCTAGGGTTTTATCTAAATTGTTAACAATGTCGTAGCCAGCTTCCCAAATATGACATGTATCTAAACAAACACCTACTTTATGTTTTAAATTTATATTGTTAAGTATTGTAGAAATTTCATCAAATGTTTTTCCAACTTCAGATCCTTTGCCAGCCATTGTTTCTAATAAAATCGTTGTTTTTGTATTACTAGTTAATATTTCGTTTATAGTATTAATAATAAAATTAATACCAATACTTACACCTTGTTGCAAATGTGAACCTGGATGCATGTTGTACATAGTATTGTCAAAATTATCTAATAAATTTAAATCTTCAGCTAACATTTGTTTTGCTAGTTCTCTTATTTTAGGATCTGCTGAACAAGGGTTTAAGGTATAAGGGGCGTGAGCAAGAATTTTTGGTATTTTATCTTTATAAAGTAATTTAAAGTTATTAATATCATCAAAATCTAATTTTTTAGATGAAACTCCCCTAGGATTTCTTGTAAAAAATTGAAAAGTGTTAGCTCCAATGTACTCTGTTTCTTTTCCCATATTACAAAAACCTTTGGAAGATGATAAATGACAACCTATTATAAACATATAAAAATCCTTTATCTAATGATACTGTATAATTATATAATATACTTTTTCATAAAAACAATACCCCCTAAATTTATAAAAAAAAGGGGGAAGATAGATATATACGCTTATTAAAAATAAGAAATAATTCTTACTTATTGTTTAATAAAGATGCGATTAATTTCTTATTTTTTGTTGAACCATTTTCTTCATTTGATTTTGATTCAATTGTGGTTTTTGTAGCCATTGGCTGAATTGGTTCAGGATCTGGAACACTTTGTTTTTGTTGGATTACATTTGGTTGCAACGGAGCTGGTTCCTCAGTTGCAGAAGGTGAAACAGAGCTTAATCTTGTGAAACCATCAGCTCTAGATAGTTTATAACCAGCTTTTTTACCAGTGCTTACTAAAGTATCGAAAGCGAGATTATCTGTAACAAAAGTAATTTGAATTTCAGGATCTTGAATAGCCATCTGAGCTATTTTAAAAGCTAAAGTAAACAATAACTCTGTTTCGGTAGAACAATCAAGTTGTAAAAACTGGATGTCTACTTGTTGTTTTAATTGAAAAAGTTGCATAACAACATTTACAGGCAATGTTTCTTGTGCTGAAGTTATTAAATAAACGTGATCATACCTGTTTAAACCATCTGAAGGTAATTCTTGACCTTGAAAATTTGGTAAAAATAAAACTTTACTTCCCATTTAAATTATTCCTTATAAAATTAATATCAATATTTTCTATTATATAGTATAACTTTTCAGTGATCATTATCAGTATTTTGTAATAAAGTCGTAGAATTATTTCGTATTAAAGAATGAATAAGAATAAAAATTCCAAAAATAACGAAAGGAATGCTTAGAATTTGTCCAACAGTTAAGATGTGTACATCATAATTAGCTTGTTCCGGTTTTAGAAATTCTAAAAAGAAACGGCTTGTAAAAACGGAGATTAAAAAACAACTAGAAACAACTCCTTTTTTTACATATGAGGATTTTTTATATAAATATAATAAAAATAAAAAAATTATAAAATAAACAAGAGATTCATACAATTGGACAGGATGTTTAGGTATTTGATCAATACGAGAAAAAACTATACCGAAAGGAGAATCTGTGTTTATTCCATAAATTTCGGAGTTAAAAAAATTTCCAATACGTATAAAACAACCTTCTAAAGCCATTGGAATAGAAAGAATATCTGAAATAGCTAAAAAACTAAATTTATTTTTACGAGAGAATAAATAGATAGCAATTGTTAACCCTAAACCGCCACCATGGCTAGCTAAACCTCCATGCCATAATTTTAAAATTTCAATAGGATTTGAAAAATAATATGATGGTTCATAAATTAAACAATGCCCAAGCCTTGCACCAAGTAAAGTTCCGATAAACAAATAAATAAGTAATTCATCAGCAAGTTTTGTGTTTAATTTCTGTTTTTTTAAAATGGAAACAACAAAGTAATATCCTATTATGAAACCTAAAGCAAAAAAAAGACCATACCAATGAATTGATACGTTAATTTGTGGTATAGTAAATAAAATAGGATTAATATTCCATTGGATGTTCATAAAAACCTCAAAGTGATATACAATAAAACATGATAATTATAATCCAAAATAGAGGTAATATATAAATATATGGAGAATTATATTCAAGTTTTGTTTTCTTATGTTGGTATAGCTTTGTTTTGTGGAGGTTTATTTTTTTGCTTTTTTGCAAAAACATTTCGTTATGGTGTTTTTTGTTCATTAGTGGGAAATTTATGTTTTGTATTAGCTATTGTTATGCCTTACTTTTTTACAAAATTTGTAAAAAATATAGAGCTAGAAGAATATATAAAAAATGCAGACATAAGCTTATTACACCATAAGGGAATTATAATAGGGATAATTCTAATGGGAATATTTTGGGGAATTAAATGGTTTAAGGATATGATTTTGGAATCATTATTAATATTTTTATTCCCTAAAGTTATAAAGATAAACGCAAAATCAGACACTTACTAAAAAAATAAAAAAATATATAGAAAAAAAGAGGAAATGAGTTGACAAAAGGGTAAAAGTATTT
>JBJFGR010000017.1:0-22821 GCA_051892875.1 Succinivibrionaceae bacterium | reverse complement strand
AAATTTTTAAAAAAGGAGTTCTAAAAAACAGTGGTGAGAAAGTCTAAAGACGGGTACGAAGGAGCAACTATCAAGAGTAAAACCAACAATGATTGTACATAATTTAACGGAATTATTAAAGATATTATAAAGAAATTAAAAAAAGACTTTGACTAATTTTTGATTTTTATATATTATGCACGCACTATGCAAAAAGTAAAAATACCACGTTTTGTGGATCCAATAAAATCTGCTGCAAAGCGACTTGATTATGAAGGTATAATACCTAAAGACCAAATGTCTAGACTTGCAGAGGTTGTGGATGAAGTATCAAATGACATCGAAGTGAAAGTCTCATTCGGTGTTGATTTGCAAGGTTTGACTGTAATTGAGGGCAATGTTGGTGCTGCTGTGAAGTGTGTATGCCAGCGTTGCGGCGAAGTTTTTGATTTGGTTTTACAGACAAATTTAAGTTATTCATCAGATGAAGAAAAGATTAATAAATTAGGTTTGAATGTAGATTACGATATTGCAACTGTGAATGAATTTGGTGAAGTTGATCTATATAGTATTATAGAAGACGAGCTGATTCTTGCTTTACCTTTGGTTACTATGCATGATGTTGCAGAGTGTCCGATGGGAGAAGTGGAAATGGTTGTAGGTAAAATAGAAGAGTCAGAAAGTAGCAACCCGTTCGCAGTTTTAAGTAAGTTGAAAAGATAGGTAAATTTAGGAGAAGGCAATGGCCGTTCAACAAAATCATAAGTCTCGTTCTCGTCGTGATATGCGTAGATCACATGATGCTTTAAAAGCACCTGCTGTTTCTGTAGATCCAACTAGTGGTGAATATCATTTATGCCACAATGTAACAGCTGATGGTTACTATCGTGGTGTAAAGGTTATTAATAAGAATAAGTAGGGCTAAAGAGTAAATACCTAGTGGGTATTACAATAGCACTAGATCTCATGGGTGGGGATTTAGGTCCTCAAGTTTCAGTGCCTGCTGCAAAACAGGCACTGAGTCTTTATGATGATTTAAATTTAATTACCTACGGAAGAGAAAAAGAAGTAATTCCTTTGCTCAGAAAGTATGATCTTGAAAAAAATTCAAGGTTAGATTTCGTTCATACAGATTGTGTTGTTAGTAGCAATGAAGATCCTTTACAGGTCTTGCGTAAGAAAAATCCTACATCTATGTTGCTTGCACTTGAGTCTGTTGTAAACAAGAAAGCTTTAGGTGCAGTAAGTGGTGGAAGTACAGGGGCACTGGTAGCTTTATCTAATCATTTATTGGGTACTCTCCCTAATGTGCATCGCTCAGCATTAGTGATGGTTATGCCATCAGCTAATGAAAAGGGAACTGTTTTTCTTGATTTAGGGGCTAACATTAATGTGGATGCAAACACACTGTATCAACATGCATTAATGGGATCTGTGTACGCAGAACAAGTTCTGAATGTTTTAAAACCTCGTCTTGCCTTGTTAAATATTGGCAAAGAAGAATCTAAGGGAACTAAACTTGTTCGTGAAGCGTCAGAAAAAATAAAAGCAAATAAAAATATTAACTATATTGGTTTTGCAGAAGGAAGTGATATTTTTACAAAGTATGCAGATGTAATTGTAACAGATGGTTATACTGGGAATGTTGCACTAAAGACAGCTGAAGGTTTGTATAAAGTGCTTGATTGCAAAATTCAAAGTTATAATTCTCGACAATTTCTTATAAAATTCATAAAATACTTTGTAAAGAAAAAAATTGGCATAATGCAGCCAGATTTGTACAATGGTTCAGCACTACTCGGTTTAAACGGTGTGGTTGTAAAGAGTCATGGTGGTGCAAATATAAGTGCTATGGCAAATGCAGTTAAACAGGCTATGTTGCAATGTGAAAAGCGTATACCTGATTTGATTGTCGGTGGTTTAACTCAGTTATAGGGCACATAGGAATCTATGTACAGTAAAATTCTAGGAACAGGTAGCTTTGCTCCAAATACAGTTCGTACCAATGCTGATTTAGAAAAAATGGTTGATACGAATGATCAGTGGATTACAGAAAGAACTGGTATTAAAGAACGTAGAATTGCACAGGAAGAAGATACTGTTCCTGTAATGGCTTATAAAGCTGCTTTAAAAGCTTTAGAAGCGGCAGAATTATCTGCGGACGATTTAGATTTAATTATTGTTGGAACAACAAGCAGTCCTAATGCTTTTCCGTCTGTAGCTTGTGAAGTGCAAAAATTGTTAGGTACTAAAAATCAAGCTTGTTTTGATGTATCTGCTGCGTGTACGGGTTTTAGTTATTCTTTGAATATCGCAGATGCTTATATAAAGTCAGGTATGGCTGAAAAAGCATTAATTATTGGTGTTGATACTATGTCACGTGCTTGTGAGCCGAATGATAGGACTACAATAATATTATTTGGTGATGGAGCAGGAGCGGCTGTTTTAGGTGTTAGTCAGGAACCTGGCATTATTTCTTCAGAAATGCATGCTGATGGTACTTATGCAGACCTTTTAAAACTTCCAAATGTTGATCGTAATAATATGGAACCAGTTTGGATGTATATGAAAGGCAATGAAGTTTTTAAGGTTGCTGTAAATACATTGAGCCATGTTGTTGTTGATACCCTAGCTAAGAATGGAATTGATAAAAGTGAATTAAAGTGGTTAGTTCCTCATCAGGCAAATTTAAGAATAATTGCAGCTACTGCTAAAAAGTTGGGTTTACCTATGGAACAAGTTATAGTTAACTTGGATCGTTATGGGAATACATCTGCAGCTTCCGTAGCTATTGCACTTGATGAAGGAGTACGCACAGGAAAAATCCAAAGAGGAGATTTAATTCTACTTGAATCATTTGGTGGTGGTTTTACTTGGGGTAGTGCCTTAATAAAGTATTAATTTATTTAACAATATGGCTAATAAAATAGTTTTCAGATTTGGAGTAAAAAATGGCTAATTTTGGTTTTGTTTTTCCTGGTCAGGGTTCGCAAGCTGTAGGAATGCTAAAAGAATTAAGTGAATCTTATAACGTAGTGAAAGAAACATTTGAAGAAGCTTCCGATGTTTTGAAATATGATCTATACAAATTAGTAATGGAAGGTCCAGCTGAAGAATTAGGAAAAACTTTTATTACTCAACCAGCTCTATTAACCTCTTCAGTTGCCTTGTTTAGATTATGGAAAGAAAAGACTCAATTATTACCTTCTGTTTTAGCAGGTCATTCTTTAGGTGAATATAGTGCGTTAACATGTGCTGGTTCTATATCATTTAGAGATGCTGTTAATTTGGTCCGTTTACGTGGTGAATTTATGCAGAAAGCAGTACCTGCAGGAGTTGGTGCTATGGCTGCGGTTATTGGTTTGGAAGACAGTGTGATAGTTGATGTATGTAAAGAAGCTGCTCAAAATGAAGTTTGTTCAGCTGTTAATTTTAATTCACCTGGACAAGTTGTAATTGCTGGTAATAAAACAGCTGTTGATAGAACATCTGAGATATTAAAAGGCAAAGGTGCGAAGCGCGTTTTACCATTGCCAGTGAGTGTTCCATCTCATTGTGCATTAATGAAAGATGCTGCAGTTTCTTTAGCAGAAGAACTAAATAAGATTACAATTAATGTTCCTTCTATTTCTGTAATTAACAATGTTGATGTTAAATCAGAAACTACAGATTCGGCTATAAAAGATGCCTTGGTGAGACAGTTATACAGCCCTGTACGTTGGGTTGAATCAGTGCAAGAAATGTCAAAGACAGTAGATACATTGATTGAAGTTGGTCCAGGCAAAGTGTTAGCAGGTCTTATTAAGCGTATAGATAAGAATATAGTTGCAATTTCTTATAATGATGAGACTTCTTTAGCTCAAGCATTAGAAGCTGTTAATAAGTAATATATTAGAGGTAAATATGGATTTTACAGGTAAGATTGTGCTAGTAACTGGTGCATCTAGAGGTATTGGTAAAGCTATTGCTGAAGGTTTTGCAAAGCTTGGTGCAAAAGTATGTGGTACTGCTACATCTCAAAGTGGAGCTGATAAAATTTCAGAATACTTGCAAGATTCTGGTAAAGGTTATGTTTTAAATGTAACTTCTGCTGAATCTATAGAAGCTACTTTATCATCTATCCAAAAAGAATTTGGGGATGTTGATGTTCTAGTTAATAATGCTGGTATTACCAGAGATAATTTATTGATGCGTATGAAGGATGATGAGTGGGATGATATTATTGCCACAAATTTAACTAGTGTCTATAGAATGTCAAAGTCTGTTCTTCGCCCAATGATGAAAAAGAGATTTGGTAGAATTATTACTATTAGTTCAGTTGTTGGATTAATGGGTAATGCAGGTCAGACTAACTACGCATCTGCAAAGGCTGGTATCATCGGTTTTTCAAAGAGTTTAGCTAAGGAAGTAGCATCAAGAGGTATTACTGTTAATGTGGTAGCCCCAGGTTTTATTGCTACTGATATGACAGCAGTGTTATCAGATGAACAAAAAGATGCAATATTAAAGAATGTTCCAGCAGGTAAATTAGGTCAGCCAGAAGATATAGCTAATGCAGTATTTTTCTTAGCGTCTGATATGGCTTCTTATATTACAGGTGAAACCATTAGTGTTAATGGTGGAATGTACATGGATTAAAAATTTGGGATAATAATTGTTTTTTTACAATATTTTTGTAGATATATTATAATTAAATGATATAATACAAATATATTTATTTATCCCTATATTGGGTTTTGTTTTTTAAGCGTGAAAACGCATAGGATTATTAAAAGATGAGCAATATTGAAGAACGTGTAAAAAAAGTTATAGTTGAACAGTTAGGTGTTGAAGAATCTCAGGTTGTGTCAGAAGCAGCTTTTATCGAAGACCTTGGCGCTGACTCTTTAGATACTGTTGAGTTGGTAATGGCTTTAGAAGAAGAATTTGGTACAGAAATTCCTGATGAAGATGCTGAAAAGATCAATACAGTTCAGGATGCTATCGACTACATTGAAGCTCACCGCGAATAATTTATTGTGGTTATGAAAGAAGAGCGTTAGTTATAACGCTTTTCTTGTTTATTTTCATTTAATTCACTCACGGAGGCAATCCTGTGTCTAAACGCAGAGTTGTTATTACTGGTCTCGGTATGCTTTCACCTGTAGGTAATACAGTGGAAGAATCATGGAAGAATTTGGTTGCTGGTAAAAGTGGTATTTGTAAAATTGACCATTTTGATACAACTGATTATCCATCTAAAATAGCAGGTTTAGTGAAGAATTTCGACGCTGAACCATTTGGTATAAACAAGAAAGATGCCCGTAAAATGGATATGTTTATCCAATACGGTATTGCAGCTGGCTTAATGGCATTCGAAGATTCAGGTTTAAAGGTAACTCCTGAAAACGCTAGTCGTATTGGTTGCTCTATTGGTTCAGGCATTGGCGGTTTAGGATTGATTGAGCAGAATATCACAGCTTTGGTAAATGGTGGTCCAAGAAAAGTTAGTCCTTTCTTCGTTCCTTCAACAATTATCAATATGGTATCTGGTCATTTATCTATTCGTTTAGGTGTTTCAGGTCCTAATATTGCTACCGTTACAGCTTGTTCATCAGGTACTCATGCCATAGGTTTAAGTGCTAGATTAATTCAGTATGGTGATGCCGATGTTATGATTTGTGGTGGTGCTGAAAAGGCTTCAACACAAATGGGTATTGCAGGTTTCTGTGCATTAAAAGCTTTATCAACAAGAAATGACGAACCTGAAAAAGCTTCTCGTCCGTGGGATGATGGTCGTGATGGTTTCGTTTTAGGTGATGGAGCAGGGGTTTTGGTTTTAGAAGAATTGGAACACGCAAAAGCTCGCGGTGCTAAGATTTACGCTGAATTGGTAGGTTTTGGTATGAGTGGCGATGCACATCATATGACTGCTCCTCCTGAAAATGGTGAAGGTGCTGCTTTAGCTATGCAATGTGCTATTAAGGATGCTGGAATTACACCAGATCAGGTTGGCTATGTAAATGCACACGGTACTTCAACTCACTTAGGTGACTTAGCAGAAATTAGAGCTGTTAGAAGTACTTTTGGTGATGCTATAAGTTCTGTTAGAGTTAGTTCAACTAAGTCTATGACAGGTCATTTATTAGGTGCTGCAGGTGCTATTGAAGCAATAATCACTACATTAGCAATCCGTGATCAAGTATGTCCACCAACTATAAATTTGGAAAATCCAGATCCAGAAGTTGCAGGTATTAATCTTGTACCTAATGTTGCTCAAAAGGCTGATTTGGAATATGCATTATCAAACTCTTTTGGTTTTGGTGGTACAAACGGTTCTATATTATTTAAAAAGTATTGCGATTAATATAATGCTTAAATAGTATTTACTATTTATTTTATTTAAAAGAGTAACATTTAAATGTTGCTCTTTTTTGTTGTTCTTTGTTGAAAAATGTATGTTTTTTGGTATTATACATCTTTATTACGTCTTAAAACTAAAGTGTTTTTATTATGATCATAGATATCACTAGAGATAATTTATATTGCAGTATAAAAGATAGCGAATTTTTTATTGATAAGACTTATTATATAAAGGCTTTAGATAAAGAAATCGAAAAGCATCCTTTTATCTCTTTCGTTGCTCCTAACGGTCTAGGTGTGTCAACTTTTGTGGATATGTTAGCTACATTTTATGATTTTAGATATCCCCAAAAGTTATTTGAAAATACTGATATTTATCATTGTCATGAATTAATGGCTAAGAGGAATGGGTTTATCTCCTTAGTATATGATTTTAATGGTATTAACTTAAATTCTTCATATAATGATGTTATTATGGAAATGTGTGCTCAAACTGCAGTGGCAATAAAAGCAATTTTTCCGAATATTTCAAGTTTACCAAGAAACGATATTATAAAGCAGTTTAGGACTATTTATAGTGTTACAGGAAAACAGCCTGTAATAATTTTTAAAAACCTTGATAATTTTATTTTAAATGTTACTCAAACTAGAAATCTTCTAATTTCATGGTCTAGATTATGTACTCAATTGTATGACTTATGTTATCGAGATAATGTTATCTATGCTCTGTTTACTAGTTCACATATGCCAAATACTGTAAATAATCTTCGTGATCCTGATTTGGCAAATCAGCAGTATTTATTTTTTGATATAAGTGATCCAAATCATGAGGTATATGATAGTCTATGTGGTTGGTGTGGTTTAACATTTGAAGAATTGGAAACATTATTAGCAAATAATTATTCAGAATTGTCATCAGATGAAATTTATGATTGGTGTGGTCACTATGTAGGTGGTTCAATGAGATTTGAGTCTGCTTTTAAAGCAATTCAAGAGAATGATTTATTTTTAACTATTGATGTAAAACCTGCGGTAGACTACGCTCGTACAGTATTAAATGATGGTTTTGGTTTTTATTTGTTATCAGGTGATATGGGAGTAGCCAGATTACTAACTAATAATGAGCTAACTAATTCATCATTAAATGTCTATGATCCTAGAATATCAGCTCAAAAAAACAGAGAGTTATATTCCTTTTCCAGAAGATTTCTTGAAAGACTGTCTAGCTACGGGATTCTTTCTCTAGTTAGAGTTTCAAATCAGCCTGTTGATACTGCACAATTAGTTAATAAAGAAGTATCTTTTGCAATATCTGATGAAATTGCTCAAGTTGATGATTTTTTGAATAAAATATCAAAAATTGCATCTGATATAAACATGTTGGAAGATGATTTAGAAGCAAAACAGGGAAATGTTTTTAAAGATCATTTATTTAGATATATAGAAGCTCAACGTCAATTTAATATTAATAGTAAATTATGCAGTTTATGGCAAATTGTTAGAGATTTATTAACAGGAGTGAGTAATTACACTGTTATACCGTTTAGAAATTATTTTTTATTAAAACATGTTTCGATACCCAATAGTTTTATTGTTATAACGGTTTCCTTAAATGTTGATATTTATGATTCTATTAATGATGTTGCAAGTTTACGTCAATGTGATATTCAATTTATGCAATCAGTAAACGGATATAAAGGAAAAATTCCAGCTCTAATATATAATGTAAATTATGACCCAAAAGAACCAAATAATTTGTCTATTTCATATAATTCAATATATGTTGTATAAGTTATAAATTTACGGAATTTTTTAGAGAGTAAGTTTTTATGATTTCTATAGAACACATAGCCATGTATGTAGAAGATTTGGAAGGTGCAAAGGAATTTTTTATAAAATTTTTTGAAGCAAAATCATCAACTTTATATCATAATCAAAAAACAGGTTTTAAATCTTATTTTTTAGAGTTTTTAGGTAATTGTGGAGCAAGGTTAGAAATAATGCATAAAGATAATCTTGATAATCTCCCAAAAACTATTAATAGAACAGGTTTTGTGCATCTGGCTTTTTCTGTAGGTTCAAAAGAAAAAGTTGATTTATTAACGGAAAAGCTCAGAAATGCAGGATATGAAGTTATTAGTGGACCTCGTACTACTGGTGATGGTTATTATGAAAGTGCTATAATTGCAATTGAAAATAATTTAATTGAATTAACTTTGTGAGTAGTTTATTCAATTTAAAAAATTGTAAAAAAGCACAAAAAATACCAAGCCGATATCTAGGTTGTATAATTATTGTACGAAGTAAGATTTGATAATAAATAGCAGTACATCACTTTTTTTAAAATTATTTTTAAATATAGTTTTTAAAAATCAATAATTTGTGTAATACTTCCGAACTATGATATAAAAGTTTATATGTCATTATTAAATTATATAACAATAGTGTTTATTATTGTATGATATAGAATGCAGTTCAGTGTTGTCATACATAATTTCAAAAATGACTACGCTTAGCATTACCATTAATGATTTTTTAGGAATTAACATTGTGACTAATGAACAGAGTATATTAATCCCTAGCAGTAATGACGGGACTTTTTCTGTATTACAATTGTCCGATATGCATTTATTTTCAGAAGAAAATGGAAAACTATTAGGTGTTCATACGGCTAGTAGTTTTCAGGCTGTTCTTGATGCTGTTTCTCAACAAAATATTAATTTTGATTTAGTATTAGTGACTGGAGATATTGCTCAAGATTATTCGGAGGGAGCTTATGTCCGTTTTTCGAATATGGTTAAGCAATTAAATAGACCTGTTTATTGGTTACCTGGTAATCATGATGATGGTCCTAAAATGCGCCGAATTATGCCAGGTTTAGGCATAAGTGCTGCACGCAATGTGGTAATCGGTAATTGGCAGTTTATTTTATTAAATACTCAAGTATATAGTTCTCCTTTAGGTTGGATAACTGATTCTGAACTTGAATACGCAAGAATGTGTATAAATCGTCGACCTGAGTTAAATGCTGTAGTTTGTTTGCATCATAATTCTTTTTATGTAAATAGTTCTTGGTTAGATCAACATACTTTGAAGAATAAAGAGGAGTTGCTAAGCTTAGCTCATTCAAATTCCCAGATAAAACTTGTTCTTTGTGGACATGTTCATCAAGAACATGATTTTGTGGATGAATGTGGTTTAAGATTTATATCTTCTCCATCTACAAGCATTCAGTTTGCTCCTTATAGTTTTAATTTTAGCTTGGATGCAAAAGGTCCAGGTTGGAGATATGTGAGGTTTTATCCTAACGGTTCAATTGAAACATTTGTTAATAGATTAGAATTTTCTAACTTTATACCCGATTTTGCCATCGGAGGTTATTGAGGTATGGATAAGCATGTTGTTATTTATGTACATGGTTTTTTGTCATCAGCACGTGCTTTGAAAGCTACTCAAACAAAAGAATATATAATTTCATATGAACCAGATCTTCATTATGATTCTATAGATTTGCCCAATACCCCAAAAGAAGCATTTGCAGAACTAGATCTTTTAATTAAATCATACATCCGTAAAGATTTTAAGGTATCATTGATTGGAAGCTCTATGGGTGGTTTTTTATCAATGTATATGAGTGCTAAATATAATATCAAGGCTGTGTTAATAAATCCCTGTGTTTATCCTTGGGACCTTATGGGTAGTTATGTAGATAAAAATCATATAAATCCTTATACCCAAATAGAGTTTACAATTACGCATCAAGATATCGAAAATGTAAAGAAGATTGCAGCTGATTATTCTATAAATCCAAAATTACTAGCTCTTTTTGTACAAAGGGGGGATGAAGTTTTATCATATGAAAATTCTTGTTCTTTACTTCATGATGCTGCATTAGTTCATATAGAAGATGGTGGAAATCACAGGTTTGAAGGTTTTGATTCTTATTTACCTGAAATTATTAAGTTTTTAAGAAAATAAAGTCTATTTTTTTGTAATCTGCATTAATATTTTTTTTACGAACTTCAATTATGTTAAAAAATTGGTAAAATAATATTCTAATGTATTTGTTTACAGAGCATTAATTAAAAAAATAAATAGAAAATTAAAAAAAAGAAATAGAAAAATAGACAGAGCAATAAATATAATTAAAGGTGATGTATGGCTAAAGAAGATCTTGTTAATAGCTACGATGGTGATTCTATTGAGGTTTTAGAGGGGTTGGATCCTGTTCGTAGACGTCCAGGGATGTATACAGATACAACCAGTCCTAATCATTTAGGTATGGAAGTGATTGATAACAGTGTGGATGAAGCTTTAGCTGGTTTTGCAAATAAAATTGATGTTGTATTGTATGAAGATCAATCTCTTGAGGTTGCAGATAATGGTCGAGGAATGCCTGTAGATATGCATTCGATTGAAAAAGTACCAGCAATAGAATTGATTTTTGGTAGACTTCATGCAGGCGGAAAATTTTCAAATAAAAATTACGCTTTTTCTGGTGGTTTACACGGTGTTGGTGTAAGTGTTGTTAATGCATTATCGTCTTCACTACAAGTTGAAGTAAAAAGAAATGGTAATGTTTATGCTATGGCGTATGTAAATGGTGTTAAATCAGAAGATTTGCACATTATTGGCACTGTAGGTAAACGAAATACAGGAACTAAAATTCGTTTTTGGCCAGATCATAAATATTTTGATAGAACAACTTTTAGAGTTAATTCATTAATAAGTCTTTTAAAAGCAAAGGCTGTTCTTTGTCCTGGATTGACAATAAATTTTTTGGATAAAAATACAGGTGCAAAATACAGTTGGTGCTATAAAGGTGATTTACAAGATTATTTAAAAACTATTCTTGGTGAAAATGAGTATTTACCAACTGATCTACCATATGCAGGACATATGGAGGTTGATAATTCAGTTATTGATTGGGCAATGGTATGGACACCAGATCATAAAAACTTAGTAAGTGAATCATATGTTAATTTGATACCCACTCCTCTTGGTGGTACCCATGTTAATGGTTTACGAGTTGCTGCTAATGATGCTATAAAAGATTTTTGTGAGCATCATAATTTACTTCCCAAAAATTTAAAATTAACAATTGATGATATTTGGGATAATTGTTCTTTTGTTCTTTCAATTAAAATTCAGGAACCTCAATTTGCTGGGCAAACAAAGGAAAAATTATCAAATAGAGATTGTGTGTCTATAGTTTCTAATGCAGTAAAAGATAATTTTAGTTTGTGGTTAAATTCAAATGTTGAAGCAGGCACTGCTATTGTAAATATATGTATAGCTCAAGCACTTGCTCGAACTAAATCCGCAAAAACTGTCGCAAGAAAAAAAGCAACTTCAGGACCTACTTTACCAGGGAAACTAAAAGATTGTTCTACCACGGATCCTGAAAGGGGGGAATTATTTTTGGTGGAAGGGGATTCCGCTGGAGGTTCGGCAAATAGTGCTAGAGATCGTGAGTTTCAAGCTATTTTACCTTTAAGAGGAAAAATCTTAAATACTTGGGAAGTTGATGATGATAAACTTTTTGAGTCTGAATGTATAAGAGATATAGCGGTTGCTATTGGGTTAGAACCAAATAGTGATAACTTAGATGGTTTAAGATATGGAAAAATATGTATCTTAGCTGATGCTGATTCTGATGGATTACATATCGGAACCTTGATTTCAGCTTTATTCACAAAACATTTTAGAAAATTAGTGAAAGAGGGGCATTTATATGTAGCTATGCCACCTTTATATAGAATAAACGATGGAAAAGAAACTGTTTATGCATTGGATGAAGAGGAAAAAGAAGCTATTATTTCTAAGTTAAAGCGTAAAAAAAAGACACAAATTGAAGTAACAAGATTTAAAGGTTTAGGTGAAATGAATCCAGATCAATTAGCAGAAACTACTTTAAATCCTTCCAGTAGAAGATTGGTACAATTAACTATTGACGATACTAACGAGGACAATGTAGAAAAAATTATGGATAAGTTACTTTCAAAAAGCAGAGCAAATGATCGTAGAATCTGGTTAGAAGAAAAAGGTAATTTAGCTGATATAGAAGATTAGCTAAAAGAGGTGAATAATGGCAGAAGCAGATGGTCAAGAGAAGACCGAACAACCCACCGACAAACGAATAGAGGACTCTCGAAAGAAGGGACAAATAGCTCGTTCAAAAGAGTTAGCTACTTTTTTGGTGTTAATATCTGGTGTTTGTGGATTATGGTTAGTATCATCTCTTCTATATAAAAGTTTAGTAAAAATAATAAAGAAGAGTTTTGTATTTTCTAAATCAGAGGCTTTTGATGTTACCTATATGGAGCGTTTGCTCCTTGATCATTTATCATCAGTTGCAATTCCAATGATTGCTCTTTTTGCAATAGTATTAGTTATGGCATTTATTGGCAGTATAGGTGTCGGAGGAATGAATTTTAGTTCCGAAGCTATGATGCCTAAGTTTAATAAATTAAATCCTATGAACGGAATAAAAAGAGTGTTTAGTTCTAATAGTGTTATAGAATTAGTAAAATCTATTTTAAAAATCACTCTTATTGGATCTATTTGTTATGGATTGATTTCAGTATCTATAGAGCATATCTTGTCATTTTCAACAATGGAAGTTACTTATGCAATGGCAGATGCTATATCTACAATGTTTTGGATATTGTTATGCATTGTATGTGCAATGATTCCTATAATTGCCATAGATGCACCTTATCAGCTTTGGCATCACAAAGAACAATTAAAAATGACCAAGCAAGAAGTTAAAGAAGAATTTAAAAATCAAGAAGGTAATCCACAGGTTAAATCACAAATTCGTAATATGATGCGTCAATTGATTAATCGTAGAATGATGCAAAAGGTTCCTGAAGCGGATGTAGTAGTAACTAACCCAACGCATTATGCTGTAGCATTAAAGTACGAAACAGATGGAAATACCGCTCCTTTGGTAGTTGCAAAAGGTGTGGATGAAATAGCTGAAAAGATAAAAGAAATAGCAAAAGAAAGTAATGTCATGATAATTCCAGCTCCTCCTTTAGCTCGTGCATTATATTATACTACTGATTTTGATGAAGAAATTCCTAGAGGTTTATTTGCAGCAGTTGCTCAAGTTTTAGCGTATGTATTTCAAATGAAGCAATTTAAGAAAGGGAAAGGTGCAAGACCACAGCCTTTAAAGAAGGATTTACCGATACCTGAAGATATGAGATATTAAAATGGGAAGTAAGATTACTTTTTCAAAAAAAGCATTAGAACAACTTAATAGAGCAGACCGTAAGTATGTTTTAATAACCACAAAAACACCAGTAACTTGGATTTTACTTATTTTTATTTCTCTATTTTTTATGATTGTAATTTTTTGGGGATTTTATGGTCGTATTTCAGAGAATGTTGAAGGTGTCGGAATCACTTTATTAAAAAATGGTGTTGCACCAATTATTTCAAAAAGTTCAGGTGTCCTCACTCATTTGAATGTTCGTCAAGGTTCTTCGGTTTCGACTGATCAAATAATTGGTCAAGTTTATGATTCAGATTTATTTTTAAAGTTACGACTTGCTGAAAATGATTTTATTAATATCGGTAAAGAATTAGAACTACTTAAATCTTTAGTCGGTTATCCCAATAAATATAGTAGAGAGCTTGATATATTAACCAATGATTATCAAGAAGGTTTAAATCGTACTCAAAGATTAATTTCAGGTATTGAAAAAGATTTTAACTATTCAGAAATGGATAATGAATTAATTCAAAAAGACATTGGTTTAGAAGCGTTGAATAATGTTCAAATAGAACAGCAAATATTTAATTTAGCTCAATCTTTAAATAATAAAAAAAATACTTTAGAGGGTTTGGAGCAGGTTTTTCATGAAAGATTTTGGTTAAAAACAGGTAAGTCTGGAACTGTTATAGAGATATTTAAAGAGCAAGGTGCTTTTGTAACCAAGGGTGAAAAAATAGGGTTGGTAGCTTCAGAATATGATGGAGGTATTTACTTGGTTGCTTATATGCCTGTGGAACAAGCTCGTAAGTTAAAAAATGGTATGAGAGCTTTTTTTTCTCCAAATGTGGCTCCATCTAGTAGATATGGTTATATCAAGTGTGTTGTAAGAGATTTTAGCACAGTTCCTATAAATAGAGAATATATACAACAAGAGTTAATGAATGAATCATTAACAGAATTAGTCGTTGCCGATAACGTTATGTTTCGTGTAGTATTAGAATTAATACCTGATAAACAAAGTAAGAGTGGTTATGCTTGGACTAGTAACCGTGAATATCCATATCCCATAAAAAATGGAGTTTTTGGGAAAGTTTATATCAATGTTGAATATCGCTCTCCATTTTCTTATATAGCACCATTTATTAGAGAGTTTTTGGCATATTTTTCATATACTTAAGCAAAAAAAATGAATAATAAAATATATCATACATCTACAACTTTACAAATGGAACGAACAGAATGTGGTGCTGCTTGTTTGTCAATGATTTTAAAATATTATGGAAGATTTGTTTCCCTTGAAAAACTAAGAGAAGAATGTGGTGTTTCTAATAATGGAACTAAGGCTTCCAATATTTTAAAAGTTGCTCGTGATTATGGTTTAGAATGCAAAGCTTATAAAATAACACTAGATGATTTAGTTAATCAAAAAGGACCATCAATATTATTTTGGAATTTTGAACATTGGGTTGTTTTTGAGGGGTGTTCAAAAAATAAAAAATATTATATAAATGATCCTGCTATTGGTAGAGTTATTTTAGATGCAGATACCATTGAAAAATGTTTTACAGGGGTTGTTCTATGTTTTGAGAAAACTCCCAAATTTTTAGAAGGAGGAAAAGAAAACAATAACTTTACAGATGTATGGAGTATGACTAAAGGATTAAAATCAATATTGTATACGATATTGTGGTGTAATTTTTTATTAGTTATACCAAGTATTAGTATACCGCTACTTATGCAGTTATTTATTGATTATATTATGCCTGTTAAAGGTAATTGGATAATATCGATGTTAATGATTTTTATTATCATCATTATTATTCAGATAGTATTAAGTTCTTTGTATAATCTTGCTTTATGCCGTGGGGAAATATTTTTATCCATAAATCGAACTGTTGATATGTTAAATTACTTATTCAAACTTCCTATTAGTTTTTTTACACAAAGAGGAACGTCTGATATACATTTGCGAATAAGTTTAAATTCTATTTTATCTCGTAAGATATTTAGTATTGTAATCAAGTATTTTTTTGAAATATTTTCAGCGATATTTATTTTTTTTGTTTTGTTATTAATTAATCCACTATTAACTTTGGTAACTTTTCTATTTTTAGCTATAGATGTTTTTTTCATAATAATATTTGTAAATAGAAAAATATTATTAAATAAAAGTATAATGGCTGATAAATCGAAATTACAAAATTTAGTTTTGATGAATTTGGAATCACTTGAAAATATAAAAGCTAGTGGTAAGGAGGACTCTGTTTTTATAACTTGGGTGGATGAACTGTCAGAGTATATTGGAAAGCAACTAAACTTAAATTATTACAACATTTATATGCAAGTAGTACCTTGTGTTTTTAGTGTTATTGGAAGTATGCTTGTTTTAAGTATGGGTTCACTACTAATAGTTAAAGGAGCTTTAACTGTAGGTCAGCTATTAGGTTTTGTAATTTTATGCGGTTCTTTTATTTCTCCATTTACTGCATTGGTAACTAAACTCTCTGTAATTCAATTCATGAAAGTTCAAATAGCAAAAGTTAATGATACTTATCATTATGAAAAAGATACATTTTTTTCATATAAAAATGTTCCTGATCTTTCAATGATAAGACCTTATGCTTTTTTTGAATTTAAGAACGTTTCTTTTTCATATAACAAATATTCAGAAGAAGTTTTACATGATATTTCATTTAAAGTATCTCCTGGTCAACGTTTAGCAATAGTGGGAGCATCTGGTTCAGGAAAAAGTACCATTGCAAAAATAATTAGTGGTATTTTACATCCGACAAGTGGGGAGATTTTTTTAAATAATCATAATGTTAGAGATTTTTCAGAATATGAATATTATCAAATGGTAGGAAGTGTTGATCAAAATGTTATTTTATTTTCTGGAACAGTTGGTGAAAATATAGGTTTTTTTGATCCTAAGATAGATAATTTTTCAGTTCAAAAAGCTCTAAGAGATGCTTCTTTAGAAAGAGAACTTGTTTCTAGAGGTAATGCTATAAATTTGGAAGTTTTAGAAGGTGGAAAAAATTTTTCAGGAGGTCAAGTTCAGCGTTTTGAAATCGCAAGAGTATTTTTAAGAGATCCTTCTTTACTAGTGTTAGATGAAGCAACGAGTGCTTTAGATACCACAACAGAAAAATCAATAGATTGTGCTATTAGAAGAAAAGGTTGTGCAACTATTATTATTGCTCATAGATTAAGTACCATACGTGATGTTGAACATATTATAGTTTTAGATAAAGGGAGAATTTGTGAGCAAGGTACTTATGAAGAATTGATGAAAAATAATGGTTTGTTTAAAAAATTGATGTTGCTTGAGGATTATTATGATGAATAGATTAAGTTTTTCACAACAACAGAATTTGTTGAATGTAATCCAAAGCAAGCCTTATTCCGTAAATAAAGGAAAGGTAAATATTTTTTTTAATGTATACGAAGAAGATACTCTTTTTGTAAAAACCTTTTTATGTCAATTGAAAGACGGTGATACTATTTTGATACCAGAAAATAATTGGTTTGATTTTTCCGACGTGTTGAAAAATACAAATATTACAAAATCTGTTTATGGTATTTTAGATGTGGTGTCTGAAACAGATGTTGAGTTGGAAGAAATAACGGATATTTTTTTAGATAGTTGTGAAGATAAGTTTTTAAGAAGCATTTATCTATCATTGTCTTCTTATTTTAATATTGTAAATTCTTTGGCTTCTAACGTTGATGAATTTATTGATTTTTGTAAAAGAAAAGGAAATATATACTCATTTATAGTGAAGATGTTATACGCAGAAGAAGTAAATACCAATGAATTAAAAAATTGGAATGCTATTCAAATTAATAAAGATTTTCATTATAAACTAAAAAATATTGGAAAAATTGTTGGCTTAAAAATCAATGAAAATATAATTTTAGATAATATACAAATTGAAAATAAAGTATCAAATAATCAAGATGTTTCATTACTTCAATCTGTGAAAAAAATTTGTTCTATATACCATTTAAATGGAAAACACCATTATGATATTTTAACAAATCATCGTTTATCAATAAGCAAAAGATTGGAAATATTTGCTAAGGAAAATAATTTAAGAATCAGAAAAATAAGTTTACATGATGATTTTTATAAAGAATCTTCTCGAACATTGCTAGCATTTATTTATCCAAATATTGAAAATAAAACAAAGTTATCAAAAAATGAATTAGATGATGTTCATGCCGTTATTTTAACATTAAAGCCTAATAAAAAGTTTTTTGAAGATGTTCAAACGGGAGATACTATTTATTTAACTTCTGAAAATAAAGATATTTTTCATAGAGCAGCTTATATTTTTTATGAAACATTTGATGATGATATATATACCTATAAGGGACTTTTTAAATTCTTTTTTAGGTATCTATCAAAATTTTTTTGGTTATTGGCTTTTTTAAGTATTTTTACTACTTTTTTTAGCATTGTATTACCTTTAGTAACAAAGTACGTTATTGGTAGATTAATACCAATGGGGTTAACCACAGATATAATAGAATTAACTATTTTTGTAATGTTATTAGCTATTTGTAATATAGGTTTTTCTATTGTTCCAAAATTGATGATTGAATTTTTTAATTCTTTATACTACGAGCGTTTTCAGGTGGCTATATTTGATAAAGTTCTGCGTATGAAAATAGAAGATTTGCAAAAATTTGAATATGGTGATTTAGTTAATCGTATTTTGGGAACAAATACTATTCAAAATGGAATTTTTCCTCTAATTTTTAAATTAGTTGTAGGCTTAAGCGTCGGATTAATGAGTTTTATAGTAATGTTATTTCTTCATTCAACACTTGCTTTTATAGCCTTATTAACTTATTTTTTTTATTTAATCATTTATTTTGTATTAATGTTTCAATTATATCCGATAATCAGAAATAAAAGTAAACTAAATAGTGAATTATCTGGGATAATGACTCAATTTATAAATGGTATTGAAAAAATAAAATCATCTAATGCAAGTTCTAGAGTAATATCTCGTTTTTTTGAGCCTTTTGCTATCAGTATGCAATTAGAATATGATGTAAGTTTTTATCGTTATGTTTTGGATATAATCAATAAAATATATCCTTTATTAGTTGTTTTTTGTTTTGTGGCTTTTGTGGGAGTTTCTGAAACAAACTCCATAATGGTATCATCTTTTATAGCATTTTTGGTATCCTATTGGTATTTTCAGAAAGGATTAGTAAAAGCAACTTCATCATTTAAAGATTTATTTTATATAAAAGCAGATTTTGAAAGTATATTACCGATATTAAAAACAACGTCAGAAAATCACCAAAAGTTGCCTGTTATTAGTAGATTAGAAGGTGCTATAAATATAGTAAATGTCAGTTTTAAATATGATGATAATACCCCTTTTGTATTACAAAATATTAATATGGAAGTAAGACCAGGTGACTTTGTTGCAATAGTAGGTGGATCGGGTTCTGGAAAAACAACATTGATAAAATTGCTTCTTGGTTTTGTAAAAACTTCGATAGGTGGGATTTATTATGATGGAAAAGAAATATCAAATATTGATATTTCCTCAGTTAGAAGCCTTTTAGGTGTTATATTACAAAATAGTAAAATTGTAGCAGGAAGTATTTTGGATAATGTTATTTTGGGCACATCTTATGGCATATTAGAAGCAAAACAAGCTTTAAAACAAGTAGGTCTTTGGGATGAAATAGAGAAGTTACCAATGAATATACATACTATTGTTAGTTCTGATAATATTTCAGGGGGACAACAGCAGAGAATTTTAATTGCAAGGGCATTAATTGGTAATCCAAGTGTAATTATAATGGATGAAGCGACTAGTGCTTTAGATAATATTTCACAAACATTACTTCAAGAAAATTTAGAAAAATTAAATGTAACAAGAATAGTTGTGGCTCATAGATTATCAACAGTTGTAAATGCTGATCGTATTTATGTATTAGATAAAGGTAAATGTGTGGAAAATGGCAATTATAGAGAATTAATGGAAAAAGGTGGTTTGTTCAAAAAATTAGTAATGAGACAATTAATCGAGGATAAAGATAAATGATAAAGAATTGGATAATTGGTATATTAAGTGTTTTTTTACTGTTTTTTGTATTGAAAAGCTTGTTTTTTTTTGATTATGAAAATGCTTTTGATAGAGATTATATATATGAAAAAAAGGCATTACGAATAGACAAAGTTAATTCTAGTAATTATTTAAAATTTGCAGTTGTTTATAATCCAAATGATATTTTTGAGCTTAGGGCGGTTGAAAGCATCAAAAAAAATATAAATATTATTAATAGCAAGGGAGGTTTAAACTCAAAAAAAATAGTTTTGGTAGAACGTAAGGTTTCAGCATCAGTACCAGAATACTTAGCAGAAGTACAGGATGTATGTACACCGCCAGACGTTGCAGTATGCTTAGGTCCTTTTCATGCTGCACATATTAAATCCACGAGAGCTCTAACTCATTTTGCAGGTGTTCCATTATTATCATCTTTGTCTGTTTATTTGGATAATTTGCCTTTTTTAGAAAATAATAATTTTGCAACTATTATTCCTTCAATAAAGAGATTGTCAAATGTTATTTTAAGTCATATGAACGAACATAATATTAGTAATGTTTTGATAATAAGTCCTGAAATTACTGATTACGGTGGAATGATTAGTTCTGAATTAGAGAGTCAGGGGCATGTAAATGATAAAATCAAATCGTTTTATAGGGTAAATTATAATGGAATTTTTAAGTATGAAAAGATTCACGCAATGATAAAGATTTATTTACAAAATCATAAAATAGATGCGGTGTTTTTCACAGGGGCATATAATGAACTTTCAGAGTTATTTGAATTATTTAATGAATTTCCAACAGTACCTAGAGTTATTTATGGAACTGAAGTTTTGAATAATCCTAATATAAAGCAAAAAAATTATGATTACACTATAAATGCTATTAGTATAAATATGAACACCCCAATTGTAAAAAAATTAATAGCTTATAATATTGTTGAAAATAATGATTTTGCTGGAATATTGGGTTCGGAATCTATAATTTTAATAAAAGAATACTTTGATAAAAACAAAAAGTATAATCCTGATGAATTAGTTAATTTTTATCTAAAAAGATCTAGAATTATTGAGCAAAATGAAAGTATTATAAGTGTTATTAATTTAGGTGCTCGTAAACAAAAAGTTAATTAAACAAAAAGCACTTGTTATCAAAACAAGTGCAACTATTTTTATATTATCAGCAATTTTTTCCATCAATGCTACATTTTTGATTATCTTCATTATCATTAACAACTGACAATCCTTTTTTTATAAAAATACTTTCCCAATCAAATGTAATTGACCCATCATCTAATATAATACAAGGTATTCCTATTTGATTTTTAAGTTTTATATCAGCGAATTCTATTCTAGTGTCCCTTAATATTAAAAATTCTTTTAGATTTTTGGGATTGCTTATATCATAACCTTCAACTTGTATATTATTATCATTAGCCATTATAGAAGCTTGAAGTTTTTTGCAATCTGGGCAAGAAGGGTTTCCGTAAACTTTTATTTTTAACATTTTTATTACCTCTGTTTAAAGATGGTTTTATTATACAAGTTAATTAGAAAAAAAATGATAAATACTCCACAAACAAAGTAATCTATAATGCGTTTCTTTCTATATAAAAAAATATTCAATAATATTTTTTTTAAAACACGTTATAATTAGCAACAGAATAGTTTAGGAGAAAAGTAATGAATAAATTGTCTTTACCAAATTTTAAAGATGCAAAAGTTTTAGTTGTTGGCGATGTAATGTTAGATAAATATCTTAGAGGAGATAGTACACGTATTTCTCCAGAAGCCCCGGTTCCTGTTGTAAAAGTTAACAAGACTGAAGTAAGAGCAGGAGGGGCTGCTAATGTTGCCTTGAATATCTCATCACTTGGAGCGTCTAGTACAATCATTGGATTTGTTGGTAAAGATGATGCTGCTTTAGAACTAAATAAATTATTATTTGATAAATCAGTAAATACAAAACTTGTACCAATGGAAAAATTTCCGACAATAACAAAGTTACGTGTGTTGAGTAAAGGTCAGCAATTATTACGTTTAGATTTTGAGGAAGGGTTTTGGAGTGTAGATCAAGCTCCAATACTTGCTCGTGTTCGTGAATGTATTAATGACTCTAAAGTTATGATTTTATCTGATTATGGTAAAGGAGCTTTGGCTTCGGTTCAGAGAATGATTGAAATAGCAAAAAACGCATGTGTAAAAGTTTTAATCGATCCTAAAGGCACTGATTTTGAAAGATATAGAGGTGCGGATTTAATAACGCCTAATATGAGTGAATTTGAAGCGGTAGTTGGTAAGGTTACAAGTGAAGAAGATTTAATATTAAAAGGTCGTAAGTTGATTGCTGAATTTGGTATTAATTCTTTATTGGTAACTAGAAGCGAAAAAGGAATGACATTAATTCGTAAAGAATATGATGCTCTTACTTTACCAACTGAAGCTAAAGAAGTTTATGATGTTACAGGTGCTGGTGATACTGTTATAGGGACCTTGGCCACATGTTTAGCATCAGGAATGGATTTACCAGATGCTTGTTCTTTGGCAAATAAGGCTGCAGGAATAGTTGTGGGTAAGGTTGGTACTTCAACCGTATCAATAGATGAATTATTAAGAACTGTTTCATATGAAGTGGGTGATATTAATATAGTTGATAAAAATCAATTAATAAATTTAGTACGTTCTGCTCAAGCTAAAGGTGAAAAAGTAGTAATGACCAATGGGTGTTTTGATATACTTCATGCGGGTCATGTTGCATATTTAAATCAAGCAAAATCACTTGGGGATAGATTAATTGTAGCTGTAAATACAGATGAATCAGTTTCAAGATTAAAAGGGCCGACTCGTCCTATAAATTCATTAGATCAAAGAATGGCTGTATTAGCAGGATTAGCGGCTGTTGATTGGGTAGTTCCTTTTGGGGAAGATACGCCAAGAGAGCTTATAGCGGAAGTATTACCAAATATTTTAGTTAAAGGTGGTGATTATAAGCCTGAAGATATTGCTGGATACAAGGAAGTTGTTGAAAATAATGGAGAAGTAAAAGTTCTTTGCTTTAAGGATAATTGTTCTACAACGAATATTGTAAATAAAATTTTAAATCAAAAATAGAAAAAGTTATTCGTGCATATTAATGGGGGTAGGGGATGCGGACATAATCCTGGACACCCAACGAGGTGATCTATGGCATATACAA
>JBJFGR010000016.1:0-4508 GCA_051892875.1 Succinivibrionaceae bacterium | reverse complement strand
AAAAACTGGTTTTTAAGAGTTAAATCACAGTTTACACAAAATGATGTTTACTCCCCAAAGGAATATATATGCATACCTTTATATCTTCTAAGTTGTGCTGCAATTGTTGCAAGTAAAGTTGATTTACCTGCACCTGTAGGTCCAAATACAAAGGTATGACCTAAATCTCTAACATGAAGATTTAACCTAAATGGTGTTGCTCCATTAGTAACACAATGCATAAGAGCAGGTGAGGCAGCTGGATACATTGGACAAGGACATTTTTCAAGACCAGTCCAAATAGTGTTAGTTGGAATCATATCAGCTAAATTTAACGAGCTGATTAATGGTTGCCTCATATTATGGTAATGGCCTGGAAGTGAATCAATATAAGATGAAGTTGCATTTATTGTTTCAAGTCTAGCATTAAAACCTAATTTTAAAATTTGTCTTTGCACAGCAAGGACTGCTTCATTTAATCTTTCTCTTGATTCATCATAAATGACAATAACCGATGTATAAAATCCACTAGCAACATAACCTCCTTTAACTTCAGTAATTGCTTCCTCGCTATCTTGCATCATAGATAAAGCATCAGCATCAATTCTGCCTGAACTTGTATTGAATAGTTGATCGAAAAATCCTCTTATCTTTTGACGCCATTTCTTGCGATATTTATCCATAATTGCAATCGAATCAACTTCATCCATAAAGATAAAGCGAGTATTCCAACGGTATTCGCAAGGCATTTCAGAAAGAATATTTAAAATTCCTGGATAACTTTCATTAGGAAAACCTTCAATATTTATGATTTGCATAAAGGTATTATCAATCTTTGGCGTTACAGCTGAAAAGAAATCATGACCTCCAATAATAGAATCAAGATACATCAATTGATTAGGTAATCTAATAGGGTGATTTTTACCTGTAATACAATAATTTAGATGTTCAAGTAATTTGTCATAAACGACAGTTTCACCATCATCTTGTGTTACTTTATAAGTCTTTAATCTTGTTAGTTTAAATGCAACACTAAGGCGGAGTTCTAATCTTGATAATTCTTTCTTAAAATGAGCTATCAATTTATTGGTTGAAGCTTCTTGAGAATATCTAACACGTTGTTTTTCTAAAATTTTATCTGTAATTTTAGATGCTTTTCTATCATCTTTAATACTTTTGGATTTACCTTTTATCTTGTTGTTTTTGGTTGAATTAAATTTAGAATCTACAGAATCATCAACAAACATTAAATCAGATAACTTTTGTTCTGATAATAGAGGTGGTACCCAAACAACTGTAAGAATTGTTTTTGTTTCATAAACGCTATCTTGAGATTCAAAATATGCTCTACGTTCATTATCAATGGCAAGACTTATTTCATCTGGAAAATCTGAATCTTCCTTAGGTGAATAGGTATTAGTCTCTGTACGAACAGAATCAATTGAAAATATCCATCCTGTACCTAAGTCTTTGATAGCATTATTTATTTGTGCTGATAATTGTTCCTTTTCAGCATCTGTAGTAGAAACTGTATCACCAGTTTTATATTCCCAAGAAGCAATAAAAGAACCATCTTTACAAATGATAATACCATCATCTATATAAGCTGCATAATTCAGTAAATCTGAAAATCCCTTTCTCTTTTGAGAGTTTTTTAAGAATTTTTTGCCATTTAATATTTGAGCAAGTAAATCAGTAAATAATAAAACAGTGATAAAACCAAGAATAGCGACAACAACTACAATTATAGAAACAACATCCATGATTATCATTATCCTTTATAACAACAACCAGATTTAGTCATAGTTGTTTTATAGTTGATTATTGGATTAGCAAGAACATGAGTATGAGCAGGGAAGTACCTTTGACGGAACTTTAAATCTGCTAAGAATACCTGTCTCATTAATGGATCTGATTTATTTAAGATCCTTGATGGAATAAGAACCATAAACCAAAATACAATTCCCATAACAATTGAGAATAATGATTGACCGACAGCAATTGAAGCAATGGCTATAAGTCCAGCCATCATTACAACTTCACGATCTCCACCCATAAATGTATTTGTTCTGTGTAATGAACGATGAATTGGAATGGTTCTTAAACTCATTATTGAATACTCTTATAGTAATAATTAACTTTAAAAAAATTGTGTTAAACCTTAGAAGTTAAACAGTACATCATTTGATTATGGGCATTAAATAAAGTAGTGGAATTAACATTGTTAAATTTTGCAACTTTATCTGAATAATCGAAGCTAACATTAGTAACTGTAGCACCTGAAGATGAGAATTTTTCAACGATAACATTACCCATAATAAGTAGTGAGCATACTAATACTAGGTATATTATAGATTTTAAGAAACCAGAAATTTCACCGCCGAAAATTAAAGCTGCTCCTGATCCAACAATACCAATTAATGCAATTGATTTTGCAACGGTACCAGTAAGTGAACTTGATAGATCTGATAATACACTTTCATAAGGCATACCACTTGAGCCTGCAAACGCAGGTGAAGAAATAGCTAGTAGTGACAATAAGAGTAGAGATATATTTTTTACGTTAAACATTATTCTTTCCTTTTAGTAAAATTCATAACAAAAAAATTTTTAATTAAAAGTTGCCTAAGCAACTAAGGTAACTTCATATTCATTAGTAATATGGTTAAAACCATTAACTTCAATTATTTCTTTAATTGTTCTGCCATTGTTTGTTCTTGCTATACATACAACAACATGAACTGCTTCAGAGATAAGTTTTTTAATAGATTGTGGTGCATTAGGATTCATAGAAATAAGTGTTTCTAAGCGATCTAATCCAGCTTTTGCATCATTAGCGTGTAATGTTGCTGAACCACCAGGATGACCTGTATTCCAGGCCATAAGAAGATCTAATGCTTCAGCACCACGAACCTCACCAACTAAGATTCTGTCAGGTCTCATTCTTAATGTAGTTTTTAATAGGTCGGTCATACATACATTAATAGTAGTATGTAGTTGAACACAATTTTTAGCAGAACACTGTATTTCTCCAGTATCTTCAATTATTACAGGTCTTTCCTCTGGTCTTTGGCGAACCATTTCTTCAATAACAGCATTTACAAGAGTTGTTTTACCAGAACCAGTACCTCCAATTATTAGGATATTCTTATGGTTTTTAATGGCATTAGATAGATACTCTTGCTGATTAGAATTCATAACACCGTTATTAACGTATTGTTGTAATGTAAAAACAGATACAGCTTTTTTTCTGATAGTAAAACAAGGTCCAGAGACAACAGGAGGTATAAGGCCACTAAATCTTGAACCATCAGTAGGTAATTCGCATTCAAGAATAGGTGAATTAGCAGTTAATTCCTTATTATGGAACGATGATATTGTTTCCATAAAAGCTAAGGATCTAACTTTATCAAATTCACCAATCATAACAGTAGGGCATCCTAGTTTTTCTTGCCAAAGAGTTCCATCTGGATTAAGAATTACTTCAACTGTATTGCTATCGTTTAAAGCAGTTAGCAATTCTGGAGTCATATTTCTTTGTAAAAGTTCAATTGTTCTTTGGTACTTTGTGATTGCCATAACTTGTAAAAATGCACTATTTAAAAAGAATTAAAGTTATATAGTAAAATACATAAAGTTATATATAAAGTAATATATTGAGATTTTGTTAAATTGGATAATAAGAGGAAATTGTTAATAAACTAAGAGTAAATTCTTTTAGCATGCTAAAAGAAAATTTGATATACATCACAAAATAATTACTAAAGAGAGTGTGTTTAAATAAATTTAAAAATTTTCTCGATTATTTAAATAATACCCAAAATTTTGTTTGTTTTTAGTATATTGATACAAAGTATAAAACTGTAATAATTACTGAAAATAAAAAAGCTTCTACAAATATATAGAAGCTATAAAAGATATTTTAAAAGGAATAATTAGATATTTTTAAGCGTTAGTAGGTTCTTGGATCTCGTTAGAGATTTCATTATTACTTGAAGATTCTGATGATGATGCATCTGTAGATGGTTCATCACTCATTAACTTATCAAATTCAAGTTCAATATCAAATGGTTCAGCTTTCTTTCCATAGATATGTTTAACAGCGAATTCATGCCAACGTCTAACCATAAATGCTTTGCTTTTTGGTAGTATTGCTACAACTCTTTCAAATCCTTTTACTGTCTCTTTATCTTTAAATTCTGAAGCCAGCATATCTTCATTAAAAAATATAGATAAAGGTACATTGAGAGTTTCTGCGATTTTAGACATCATTGAGAGTGAAGGGTTATATGTTCCTTTAAATATAAGAGTAATAGTGGACTTTGATATACCAGACTCTTTTGCAAGTCTAGCTTGACTCATTTTTTGATCTGTCATAAATTTTTTTAAATTTATGATAAAAAGTTTATTATAATCAACCATAACTATAAATTTTGTGTTACAATAAAAAGCGTAATATATTAAGATTTGTTTTATAAAATGATTCTGCACTAAATAAAACATTTTGTTTATCATAATAACAGAAATGC
>JBJFGR010000015.1:0-23523 GCA_051892875.1 Succinivibrionaceae bacterium | reverse complement strand
CAGTTAAATAATCCTTTCAGTCTGTTAGATTACAAATGGTCAGAATATGAAATAACAAATGCGAGTTGGTTAATTTCAAACGGTTCTTTCCACAGCGGCGCAACTTATAAATCTGCTTATGACTTGTTGTTGAAGATTTACAACGGTACAGAAACAAAAGACGGTGTGAGTGTTAAGTTATCAACTGAAGATTATGCAGATACTGATTTCGTATTGAACACAGAAGACACGACTTTCAGATTACCGATTAAAGTTAAGCTGGCAAGTGGTAATGCTGTTGTTGGTAATGGAATGGGACTTGGTTTTGATACTGGTGTAACAGGTTATGAGCATTTAGGTATTAGAGCAGGTGATGGCGGACAATCTAGTGTATTTATAGGCTCAATAGATGGTTATGGTAAAAATGTAGGAGATACAGCTGGAACTGGTATCGCTACTGGCAAAGTCGCTGGTATTACCACAGACCCAACAAAATCAGGTATCGAAACCAGTTCACAAGGCTTAAAACTCTATTTCTATGTAGGCGAAACTGTTCAAGACGCTAATGTTATTGCCGCTTCTGGTGTGCTGACTAAGGTTTCTAATTGCATTGACAGAACAGTTGCAAGCGATAGAGAAATTGTTGTCGGTTGGGGGATGCCGGATTATAGTGCCGGTATTGGGTTAGGTGGACTAACAAGTTTTACTGCCCCGGCTGATGGTGTTGCTTATGTATTAAATAACTACCAACAAACAATGGATGTATATATAAATGGAGTTTATTTGGGATATCATTTATCCAATTCGCAAGTAACAGGAACATATATTTTAAATAAAGGAGATGTACTGACTACAAGTTCAGCTATTAACAATACTGCTTATTTCTTCCCATTAAAAGGAGCAAACTAAAATGAAAAAATATGCAAAAGTTGTAAATGAAGAAACAAAACTCTGTGAAGTTGGTTTAGGAACTAACTCTGCTTTCTATCAATCTATTGGTATGACAGAGATGGAAGTTGAGCAGGCATATAATGGTAGTTGGTATTTAGTTGGATTTGCTCCTGTTAAACCTGCACCAACGTATGAAGAAGTAAAAGCAACTCGAGCCTCTCTTTATGCTTCAGAAGTTGATCCTCTTATGTCTGAATACACTCGTAAAAAAACTTTTAATTTGTTTGAAGAGGGTGAAGAAGATACATTATTAAGAGAGATAGAAATACTAGTAGCAGAAATAAAAGAAGATAATCCATATCCAACAGAAGAAAGCTATTAAGCACAACAAATAAACCAAAAATTTTTTAAAGGGATATTCTAAATAAAATGACCCAAGACATAGATGTAGGAAAATTGGCTGAACAAATAAACGATAAAGCCGATAGAGATCTGCGAAATACCGTACCTAATGTATGGAATAACACTCTTAATACTTCTCAAATTACTAACTGTATAACTGAAATTCCTCAAGACATCAAACTCGAATTAAAAGACGGTGTATTAACTTTAAAAGCTGGAAGTAAAATTTATATTCCTAATGGATTTGAAGCTGATGGTACTACAAAAAAGTTTGATGAACTTGTTATTGCAAGTGATATGACAGGTATAAACAATCTGGACATGAAAACAACAGGAACTACTTTTATAAGATATGAGAATGGTATATTAATGAACGATTGGCTTGTATCTACTTTTTCTTCTGGGTCGGATTCTTCTAGTGTAACAGGTTGGTATTATAATGTTGCAAAAAATGAATTAAAGTATTATCACTCTGGTGTTGCACAAGACCACATAGTTGGATTTCCTTTAGGTGTAGCTACTCTTTCTGAAGGTGTTGTTACCTCAATAGACCAAGTTTTCAACGACTTTGGCTATATCGGCAGTACAATATTCGCACTTCCGGGAGTTAAAGGATTAATTCCGAACGGCAGAAATGAAGACGGTAGTTTGAAGAATACGGAAACAATAACAAATAATGTTTTGACTTATACAAACCCGGACACACCAACAGGAAATTATTATATTCAATTAAGAAGTAATTTTATATCAAGGGCTTATGCTAATCCAAGTAGTTGGAGATATGATGAAGAAAGAAATATAATTTTATGGAATAATACTGCAAAACAAGAAGTATTATTTGCTGGAAATCTTGTTTTGTCATCAGGGCGAGTTGAAAGTCTTACCCCTAAAACTACTTTTCATGCACTCGATTATAACGATAAAGCTGAAATAAGCGGTTTAGGTATGCCTTCAAACAGATATATTGATTTAACTTTGGGTGCAAGTGGTGCAAGTTATATAGCTCCTGCTAATGGGTGGTTTTGGCTGTCTAAAAAGTCTTCCGCAGCAAATCAATATATGAATATTGGTAATAATATTTCTGGCTATGTCCAAAATTATTCAAGTGGTGCTAGTGATGTAATGAATTTAATGAGACCAGCAAGAAAAGGTGAAACAGTTTTTATTTATTATAATGTTGCTGGCTCGACAAACTACTTTAAATTCGTCTATGCAGAAGGAGAAAATTAATGTATTTAGGTTATCAAAATGACAAAATAGCTTTTGTTTCTCCTACAAGAGAGGTACTCGAAAATATGCCTTGTGTTACTCTAGATAGGATTGAGGAAACTGATAAGACTTATTTTCTTCATAACGGCGAATATGTTTTTGAAGTGCCTATCGAAGAGCAGAACGAAGCTATCCGATGGACCCGCGAACAGCTCTATGTTCAGACTTCTGATAAGCTTAGAAACAATTATCTCGAAGCTGTCGCTAGAGGTGCGGAAAATGCAGAGGAACTTAAAACAGCCTGGCTCGAGAGTAAAGATAAGATTAGAGCTGAGAATCCGTATATTGCTGAGGAAGTATCGACTGAAGCTTAGGTTTTTAGTTGGATATAAAAATATTAAAAAGAAAGCTCCTTTTTTATTGGAGCTTTTCTTAATTACATTACAATAGTTTTACTTGCATCTGTCATTTTCTTTTGATTCATTTCTTCAGTTAGTTTTTGTATTAACCATTCTTTATCTTTCATTTTACCTTGATATTCTGCTTGTTTTTTAATTACAGCAAAATCACCAGAAGTAAGTCTAGATAAATATAAATTTTCTGTTATATCTAAATCAAAGAAATGTTTAAATGCGAGTTTGATTTGATCCTTAGTTAAGTAGTCGTGTTTTACTTTATAAAGGATTCTTCTCATAACTGCTGCATCTAAGTTTTCGTATAGATTAGTTGTCATAATAAATGGATAAGGATGAAATTCCATTGCTGTTAATAATGCTTCGGTTTGTGTTATTTCCCAACTTCTAAAGGACTTTTTTCGATCCTGGAGTAATACATCTGCTTCATCAAGTATAATTAGAGCTTTTTCTTGTTCTGCTTGTGCGAAGAGATTTGCGATATTTTTTTCAGTTTCACCTACCCACATAGAAGACAATTCAGTATAATTTTTATTTATTACTGTTAATCCTAATTCTTCAGCAAGGTAGCGAGCATATGAAGTTTTACTTGAGCCAGGCACACCCCACAATAGCATAGAAAAATCTAATCTGCCTGCTTGTTTAATATTTTTTGTAAGATCTATTAAATTTTCACTTGCATTAATTAATTCTGGATTAAATTTAAAGTTATTTACAGGTAATTTTTTAACACTATATCCAAAATTAAAGCCTTGGAGAGAATCCATTAAATCTTGTTTAAGTAAATTAACGTCCTTACTTTCTGACAGATTAAAATTATTAAAAGTTTTTTCAACAATACCGAAATTAGGTCTATATTCGAGGTATAAGTTTTTAATATCTTCGGGAAGCTCTAGTTTATATTTATTACAGAGTTTAGTTAAGACATTATTATATACATCTTTTGGGAGATTATCAATATTTAAGACATAAGTAAAGCGTCTAAGATATGATTCTTCCATACAACCGAGTGAATTTGTAGTCCAGATAACAGGATTTGGATTATCTTCTAAGAATTTGTTTACAGCTGCTTTAGATTGACTCTTATTATCGTTTTTTCTGAAAAAGTCTTCTGCTTCGTCGTATAACAATGCACAATTCTTGTTTTCTTTTAACATATCCGAAATAAGTTTGAATCTAACAATCCTACCTTCATTACCCAGTACTGTTTCTTTTTGAACAGCATTTACATCTTTATCGATTTCGACATCGTTTGGTATTTCATAACGTTCAACCTTCAAGTCATCAATTAATACACGAGATAAGGCTGTTTTTCCGCCTCCTGGAGCACCATAAATTAAAATATTTATACCTTTACTATTTTTCTTAATTGCATTATCCAGGATTGATTTTATATACTCGTATTGTTTAACATAATAGAAGTCTTTCGAGGTCAAATCGATTTGCTTACCTTTTGGGATAAAGCTATTAATTAACTCTTCTCTGGTTTTATACCCTCTCGAGCAAGAAAGTAAAATGACATGAATTAAAAATAACGTTGCATTTGATAAATCAGCTTTGTCTGATTGTACTGAAAAAAGAGTGTTTGAATATTTAACAATTTCTGATAAAGGTATATCTTTATAATCTAATCTTTTAAGACAATCAAATAAATCTCTTCCTCCATAAAGCCTGTTATAAAAAGAAGAATTGCTAAGTAAAAAATGTAATTCTGCAAGATCTCTTATTTTTTTATTATCTTTGCAAATAAGATCTAAATACCAATGAATATTTTGAGTACAAATTGATTTCTTTGGATTTTCAGCTAATTTTTGTTTAAAGTATTTAATTAATTCTTTACCTGATTCTTTAACTGCTTTTTCTATAATCCTCATGAAGTTCTTATCGCGTCTCAATATTTTTATATTTAATTGAGGATATGTATAACCGTTTTCAAATTTCTTTAAGTATGCTTTAATTGAAGGTAATTTATTGATTTCCTTTTCAACGTAATAAACTCTATATTTTTTTAAGAATTTAAGCTCTGTGAAAAATGCTGAATCAAACATACTTAAATACGAAATCATATCGTCTATATATGACCAAGCATTCTTTTCTTTTGCGTTTTTAATTAAGTTTTTCTTATAATTATAGTTATACATTAACAATTTTAATCTTTCATACTCACACAGATTAAAATCGATACTACCTGCTTTTACACATTCTTCTTCTGATAACTGAGCGTGGGTGGTCTCACTGCAAAGCATATCAAATCTGAAAGTTAGATTTTTAAAAGGGGCAAGTTCTTCAGTTTTTACTTCTTCTTTTACTTTTTCATCAATATCATCAAGAGATGTAATTTTATCTTTTCTAATACGAACTTTCAAAGGTCTCAATCCCATTTTTATTTACCTCAATACTTTTTACTTTTTATAAACATGTATTAAAGAATTTTCATATTTTTCTTTTCTACTAAAAAATATTTTCCAATAATGGAAGTTTGAGGCTTTACTTTTGAATTCTAATATAATAGCATACTTTTATTGGAAAAACAAAAGGAGAAAGCAATAATGCGCATGATTAATTTAGATGAAACTGGTATTAAAATCATTACTTCAAATAAAAAGCAAATGTATCTTTCTCTAAATGAAATTAAAGAGTTTATTGCTAAAAAGTATACACTTGATAACAATATTCTCACTTTTGATAAGAAAAAATTAATTCTGTCAGATAAAGATGTATTAGAATTTCCGAATATTGTTGATTATATTACAAGTACATTTAATAGTAAATTTTATTAAGTTATGTTTAAGAAGAAAACGAAGATTTATACTGAGATCGATGAAGACAAACTCAAAAAATTAAAACTATTTGAGTCAGTCGATGGTAATTTTAATGAACTTGGATTTAATGTGTTATATACAAGAATTCCAGGTGGTATAATTCGTACTGTACTTAACCCAGAATCTATTGATCAGTTGTTTATTCCATTACAGAATAGTTACTTTATTTAATTTTCTTAACTTCTAGTTTATATGTATTTTTTGTTTTTGTTGGTGTTATGCTTACAAATAATCTAGGATAATCGCTGTTTACTAATTCTTTCCAAATATAAAACTCGTTTAATAGCTGATTTGAATTAAGATTTATACGAGCTTTATACGTTTTAAATTTATCACAAATATTACAACTGTCGATGATATCTTTAAATTCTAAAAATGCCTCTGTAATAATCATACCTCTCCAATCGATTACTTTTGGCAGTTTACTAACTAGGGTATCTAAAACTTGTTCTTGTAATCTTTTAGTGATGTTATAATCAATGATATATCTTATTACTTCATCTTCAGACATATTTAATTTTTCAGAATGCTCTAATGCTAAATCTGCTGCTTTCGAAACATCATTATACCATTCTTCTGTAAATATCTCATCTAAAAAATCTGGTTTAATATTATTCAATTTTTATAATCCTATGATAAAAACATAACTTATACTATATAGAATACTAACTATTATCTAAAAAGTATCATAAAAATTTCTAATATATTAATCCTTTAAAATACTTTTTGCTGTACATAATATTTTAGCTCTGTCATCGTATCCGTTTAAGCCACCATTTATCTTTTTAGTACAGCTTTTACAATCATCTTTATCAGCTAATTCGTTTAATTTGTTTTTATGCCAATACCAACAAGCACTCATTATATTTACTTTAGGATCATCACAAATTAAATCAGGATTATTTACCAAATCAAGTCCTAAATACTCACCACATTCTTTATAATTACATTTACCAGTGAGTTGTAATAATCCACGTCCACGATATTTCCAACCTTCACCACTTGCTTCGTTACCATTACCCATTCTGTCAGCATATACTCTATTGGCAATTTTTTCTGGTTTACGCGCATATTCGTTTGCTACTGCATCTGTCTTAAAATATTTACAGAATACACTTCTTAATGCTTTGCTTGAATAATTAAGATTTTCTACTTTATATTTTAAATGTCCACTTTCATGTATAACTTGTGATAAGAAATGACATAACCGTAATTTAGTATTAATTTCATATTTAGGTAATACTTCATTTAATGCGTTTAAATAATATTCACATTCTGCTTTATTTAATTTACCGTTAATTTCATGTAATTGTTCTATAGTTAACATTTTCTTATCTTCTTTGTGAAATAGTTTTAAAATAATAGACATAATATATTCAAGCATAATTTATCCTCCTTTATTACTTAGAACAAAAAGAAGAGGACCAAACCTTTCAGTCTGATCCTTCTACTTTGCAACGTTAGGAGAAATAACGATGACCTATTTACGCAGAGAAGCTACAGCGCGTGCTTTTGCTGTCATGTAACGAGTCATTTGTTTTTCTGGCTGAGCTTTCTTAACAGCTTCTAACAAAATTTTGCTCAATTTAGCAGAATTTTCATGTAATTTTTTAGCTGTTTTGTACATTTTTTCATTTTTTGCAGCAGCTTCAGATAACTCTTTCTCTAATTTTTCACCTTCTGCAATAACGGATTCAAATACAGTCTTCATACCAGCTGCATGTTCTTTAGTCAATGCTTCATACTGATTCTTCAAAGCTTTTTCGCACAGAGCAGTAATTTCATTGATTTTGTTTTTATATTTTTCTTCGCGTTCAGCAGCTTCTTTCAACTGATCTAACAATTCGTTATTAACTTCAGTAGCTTCTTCAACTTTACGGCTAGAAACATTAATAACATCTTTCATGCCATTGTCTTCTCTTTTCTTTTCAGCTTCGACTTTACCATCTTCCATACGATTATCATCACCGCCGTCTTTTGACATTCCGTCTTTATCAACCGGAATCATTGGACCTTCTGCAGCATTAACAACTTTTTCGACTTCTTTCTGTGTCGGTAACGGATCAGCACCCATACCTTCAGCGGCTTTAGAATCGTCAACTACTTTTTTATCAATGTTCTGAATTGTATCTTCAGCTTTATTGACGTTTAAGGCATTACTTTCTTTCAAAGCAGCCAAAATCTGTTCTTTTGTCATCATGTTCTAACCTCAATTTTATAATCTAGACGTTTAAAATTAGTATTTATTAACTATTTTCTTTATATAGAACTGTAATTATTTGTATTTATTACTTTATTTATTCTATACTTTGAATTACAGCGTCAGCAACATTATATCCACGCTTTTTAGCTGCATTTAAAATAGATTGTTTAACAGCATTAGGATCATCATTATCAAATTCTTTAGTATCCATGTCTAATGTAATTGTATCAGGTAAATTGTTAACATATTCATGGAATTCATTTACTTCTGGATCATAACTGTCTACTAATCCTTGTTCGTCCCAGTTAAGGTCTGACAGTACAACTTTAACTTTTTCTTCTTTCATTGATTCTGTACTGTCATTTAAAGGAGTATCAACGTAAGGATCAGAAGGTTCAGAAGGATTTTTATATAATTTCTCTTCTAATTCTGCAGGATCAATGTATTCAACTGTTACATAATCACGTACATCTTCTAATCCACGCCATGCTTCTTCTTCACTTGCAAACGGACCAGTAACACCGATTCCTTCTGCTGCAGCATACCAACCCGGAACAACATCTTCATAACGGTTATTTGTTTTATTGATATTTTTTTCTGAATCAGCTTCTTTAACACTTTCATCTTTAACTTGCATAAAATCTTCACTGACTAATTTGTTTCCCATCTTACGCAAATTATTCAAAAGTGTATTACAACCCTGTTCATTTAAACCGGTTACATATAATACATTCGGCATGCTACTATGTTGATCCCAGTTCCAAATTACTCTCTTATCGTATAACTTTTTCAAATCACTATCTAACAAATCAAAGTTATTATCAGTACATTTAAACCAAAGTGTATATGGAACAGGTCCTAATTTACCATTGTAGGTTTGGTCTGTAGTCAAATCAACGCCAATTGGATCTCCAGCTTCACTCATCATTACATTACCATCAAGTTTGCCTTGTTCTAAGCCAGCTTTAGCAACACTTGCTTGTACCGGATTATCAAACTCTTTCGCAACAGTATTGTTATCATCGACTTTAACAGATAACGTATTATTATTCTGTTCTACTGCATCCTGACCACTAAAGGCTTCTTGTTGAACTTGTTGCTGAATCGGATCCAACGAATTAGATTGCGGGTTATACATAAAGGATTGACCTGTAGTATTATCAACAACCATAATATCTACTCTTCCTTTACCAGATTCAGACTTTTGTTTCCAGTGATTAGCTACTTCATTTAATACTGAGCTCATTTCTGTACTAGTAATTGGTAATTCTTCATTAGATTCAGTACCATCTTCTTTTGTCATTTTAATTTTAGCACTGAATTTACTATCACCTTCTTCTAATGTTGATTCTTGCTTATTATCAGAAGACAAATCATCACCAATACTACTTCCTAAACTATATCCAGAAGCAGCACCAGATAATGCACCCAACGGACCAGCAACTGCACCACCAATAGCACCACCGGCAGCCGCACCTACTGTACCACCTAATAATCCTTCTTCAACGGGTTCTACACCATTTCCTTCTTCAGGTGCACTAATATCTGTTACTTCTTTTCTATAATATTTTTCAACATCATATACACCCATTGTATCTAAAATTTTTTCAACACCAGATAAATGGACTAAACCAGATTCTTCTTTACCTACTATAAAATGTAATGCTTCTTTCGGATCATCCTTAAATACTAATGCATTACCATCCATAGCAACAAAACCGGCAGGTGTCTTCAATACAAATTTTTTACCTGCATTAGGATCTTCTTTATTTTCTTCTTTGGCTTCTGTTACTGGAGTAGTTTTTGGCATTTTTGATTCAGGAATATACTCATCTGAAAAATCTAACGACCCTTCACGAGATTCAATTCCTTTTACGCATTGATTACATAAATAACCCATATCTTTTTCTTTTTTCAAATCAGATAACGGAAATTCTTCACCACACCAAGAGCATTTACCATAACGCTCTTCGTCATTATCACGATCTTCTTCTTTCAATTCTTTCTCATCTTTGACTGGAGCAGATTCTTTAGGTTCTTCTTCTTTAATATTCTCAATTGTAATACTATCTACATTAACTGTTCCATTCAACATCGCATTCTTAGCCATCATTAAAGCCTGATCCAAATCTGCTACATCATCACTCGTTTCTGCTTCCAATGTAGTAATAGATGTCTGTGCACCTGTTTTAGGATCTGTTTCTTCATCAACCTTTGTAGAAGTTTTTGTCACTGTACCATACCCAATCGCGTCTAATTGCTCTTGAATACGTGCAGCCGCTTCTAAATTACGTACAACATTGGTAGAAGAAGTACTAACTGTAAAGGTCTCTTTCAAATCTCTAGGATCTTTAACTTCTACTTTTACTGACTCAGATACTGGCATACGTGTATAAGTACTAGAAGACGGATTACCAACAATGTCTACACCCAAAATCGAATAATTCTCAACACTTTTTCCTTTGAGATCACCGACGCCACGAATAGATGTACCAATTGAACATTCAGCTTCTAATAAGGCTCTTAAATTTTTACCTTCTTGTGTATTTAAAACTTCCCAATCCATAAACAAAACGTCATGCTGTTCTTCTGCACCTTCAACAACAATTTTTACATTTGGTTTAATATAGGCATTAATAACAACGTGTGAAGCGTGTGACGGAGCAACAAATGAACCTTCTGGATGCTCGTCTGCTTGTGATAAGAGCTGCTTCTGTTCAAATAAATGTAATTGTTTTGCTTCACTTATAGCAACTTGCATTATTTCTGTAGAATAAACACGACCGTTCTGATTTTCACGGTTTAAAATAGTACATGGAACATTTTTAACTATCATCGTACCATTTTTACCGGCAGACATTTCAAGAGATTCTTTTAACGACGTACCTAATTCAATCTTAGTAGTAAATTCAGAATTTTCAATTAAAAGAGTACGTTTATCTTTTTTATTAGTTGCGGGATGTTTTGTCATTACAAATAAAGTCCTAATAAATATAAGTAAAATTTCAAGTTAATTATTAGAACTTTATTATTATTAGGTTTTATCCCAAATCAAAGTTTGTTTATTCTAGGTAAATCATAACTTCCAAATATACGTAGATTGCCCACAGTCATATATCTCTAAATAACCAGCTTCCAACATAAGCTGATCATTAGATTCACCCTTTGTGTGTAATTTATCATTATGTAATTGAGAATACCCGCGCTGTCTTACTAAGTTATCTGTAAAATGCCTACCTGTTTTCACATTATACCAATGCTTAGTAGGTTTACCATAACTTTTTAATTCCATTCCAAGGCGTGTATAAACTTCTCCTGTAAACTTAGAATTATCACAGTAAGAAACAATAGAAGAAGGCTTATACTTATTTACAAAAAACTTAAATAATTTTTCAGCTCCACCTACAACTTTATATTCATCTTTAGTACATAACCGTAATAATTCATATTCGTATTTTTTATTATAACGAGGCTTACCAAAAGTCATCATTTCTACTAATTCATCATCTTTATATAAACCTAATCTTATATCTTGACCACTACAACTATTCTGTATATGATATTGATTTAAAAACGTTCCAGTATCTTCAAACGAAACCTCTTTTACTTCTAACTGACGAGCATAAAGTGTTGTTTTCGGTTTTAACAGGTTTATTATTTTATCTTTATCGTCCCAATCCCAAATATGAATACAACGATATCCATTTTCTTTAGACACTTTAGATTTATTATAATGATAATCAAAAGCTTTAGGTAGAATTTTTTTATTACCTTTATATACGATTTTGGTACTAGAATGAGTAAAGGTAGGATCAAGTTCAATCAAAACCTTACCAGTTTTTATATCAAAAGAATAATTCCCTAGTTTAAATTCTAATTCATTACTAAGACCATTTTGTGTTAAAGTTTCTGAGAATTTAATATTTAGCTTGGAAATTAAATACGGATTACTATTTTGACAGGAATCTAATAAGCAAGTATATTCGACACCGTATTTTTCCAAATTAGTGTGTTTGATTTGTTCATAGTCAAAATTGGTAGTTTTTCCATATTTTTTAAGATTTGTTTTTTCTACTTTTTTTCTAACTTCTTTGTTTTGAGATGGAAAAGCTGTTTTATATTGTTTTAATGACGTTTTTATAGATTTCTGTAGAATTTCTTCTCGTTCTTCTTTCGTTTTTAAAGAATGTGTATGTTTTATCTTTGCTTTAATTGTTTCAGCTTGACTCGCGACAGGTGTTCCATATCTTTTTAAATTAGTTTCTTTAATTTTTTCTTTTACTATTTCACTTTGATTTGGATTTTCTACACCATATTTTTTTAGACTAGTTTGTTTTGCCTTTTCTTTAACAATTTCAGCTTCAAAAGGAGTTTTAGTTCCATATTTTTCCAAATTAGTTTTAATAATTTTTTCACGGATTTCTTCTCCGCGCTCTTTATGTGTTTTTTGTAAGCTTTTTGATATTTTTTCATTAAAAGCTTGAGATATAAATTCAGTTCCGTATTTCTCAAGATTACTTTCTTTTATTTTTTGGTAGTTATTAATTGTACCATAACGTTCTTTACTAGTTTTTTGACATTTTGCTAATACTTCTTTTGATCCCCAACCAATAGCCCCAAAATGCTCAATAGTCGTTTTCTTAACTTTATTATATTTATGTATTGTACCACATTCATAACAACAAAATTTCTTAGTGTCTACCTTATTTCCTTGCTCTCCATAAAATAAAACACTGCCATCCCACCAATATTCTTTTCCACAGTGCTCACAGATTCTAAATTGTGGTTCTTTGTCCTTTTTATTAAATTCATTTCTACATTCGATGCTACAATACTGAAATTTATATGTACCTTTCTTCGGTTCATATTCGTATTCTTTACCACAATTTTTACAAATATTTTTTATCATGTTTTGACTCTTTTGATTTTATTGTTACTTATATAGAATATAACATTTTAAGAAAAAAGTAAAACAAAAATGCCAAGTCAAATAGAACCTGGCATTTTCTTTAAAAATCAAGTACTTAATTTATGAGTTAGTCTATTTCATCACCCATTAGGAAGTAGTTGAAAGAAAGTGTAGTTGTAATTTCGATAGGATCACTACTTGATGCATTGATTGTTGGAAAACTTACTTCTGTTGGGAATACATCGAATAAGCGCATATCGTAACGAGTCAATCCTTCTGGTTTTGGATCATAAACATCTGGGTTAACAAGTGCAACGTTAACAGTAGCTGTATATGCATCGAGTAAAGAAATAGTACCGTTTTTGTAACTATGATACATATTAGACCAAACTTTAAATGCTTCAGTGATAGACGAGTCCCATACTTCCGTAAAAGTAACAGTCCAATCACCTGCACGTGTCTGTTTGCCTGCATATCTTCTCTCGAATCCGCCCCATTGTACAACGGTTTTATCACCTGTTATTTTAGGCAATCCGAATGTTTGACAACGTAATTCCAAATCTTCAGTTTTAATTAATGAAATAAGAGGAGAATTTGGTTGAAAAGAGATTACGAAAGTCGCAACAAATTGTTTGAGAGGGTCTTTTAAGTTTTGTACTTTACTTAATGGGTGTAACATGTATTTATATCCCTGATAACTAAAAAAAGGTAATTTGATTTAATAATTAGAACAAGCATATATTTATGTTTTATATTACTTTGAAATTTATTAATTGTAATTCGAGGTATAATTAATGGATAGTATAAAAGCCATTATCATACAAATAATCAAAAGACTAAAGAACAATATAAGTAATTGTAGTATTTTCATTTAGTATACCAGTAATCCGAAAATAAAACCATAAATAATTTCAGTAGGTTTATTTGGACTGTTTAACCAAGGTAATTTCATCCAAGCATATTTATAGTTAGCTTTTTCATAGAATCTTATTGCTAATTCATAAAGAGGCGCAGAAATAAGACCTATTATGATAAATACCCAAGATTTTAATAAGATGGCAGGAACAATCATACAAAGGGTGTAACGAAGAGTGTGGTAAATCATATCGTAAGTATAACCATACATTCTTCCTGACCATTTTTGTAATAAGAAAGCTGCAATTTTATTATTTTGTTTTAATTGTAGTAATTTATCCCAGCATTTATCTAACGGTTTTTTGAACCATCTGTTATAACGGCTTAAATCAGGATTCTTGGTACGTCCCATATCTAAGAATGTAGCACCGTGACCTCTTGACCAAAACTGAAACTGAATCCATAACGTAATAAATAGAGTAATAGCAAGAATAACGTAGATGTTTAATGTACTGTAGACTTCTTTGGTACGAACAAACATGACTGGTAACAAACTAAGAATCATTACTGTTGTTTGTAGTCCGCGGTTACCAAGAATTTTATATTGTTCATCAGGAAATAATCCACCAAACCATCTACGTAAAAAACCCCACCATAAACCATATAAGACTGACATAGTTAACTCCATAATAAAAAAAATGATTACTTTATATAGAACAAATAAGAAAAAAGCCACCTTATTTAAAGATGACTTTTACAATTAAGAGACAGATATAATTAAAGATTAGATTATTTTATTGTTTTGTTTGTGGGCAATAAGAATTTGTTTCAATTCTTTATGTTCGGCTTTATAACGACCGATATACAGAGGAAATTTACTAATTCTAAGGCTATACAACCTATTTAAAAAGTCTTCCTCTGTTTTTGGATTGTGTGTGTCCATAACTGTATTAATCATTTTATAGGCACCACCACATCCATGTTGAATAATAATTGATTTAATCGCCGCTTGAACTGCATCATTAGAAGAACCCCACGTAGTTACTCTATCTAATCTGGCATCATGCGTATCATCTAAACGACGATATACTGGAACAATTTGAGTATTTAATATAAAGTTATCATAGAGGTTTTGAAATTTTTTATTAGAAGCAAGATTTAACCATACTTTAGTAAATAATTTATCACCTCTATATGCTGCTTTATATCCACCTGCTTTTTCTAGTATATTATATAATTCTACATCGTTTTCTTTGGCATATTTTAGAAAATAATCAAATGTAGAAGATTTACCATTTTTACGATAAGTTGAGATTTGCCATTTACCATAAGAATGTCCACTATAATTATCTTTTGCTATAGCTTCGTACCCTTTATCACCACTTTCATATTTAGCGATGACATCATGGTTAATATGCAAAGCTTCGTAATTAGTTTTGGCGTTTACTTCGTGTATATTACTTAACAAGATTACTCCAGAAAAGAATACAACACGTATAAATGACCAAATGTCTTCATTTAACATATTATACTTCCTAGTTTTTTCTGCCTCTTTATCTGCATGCAAAACCGTATTTTTAAATTTTGACATAGATTATAGAACCTTTAAAAAATCCAATAATCAAAAAAGATAAAAAACAGAAGTTGATTACAAAAGGATAATAATTTGTTTTACAGTTAAAAATTATTATTATAAATTAAAATTAAAGTAAAACAAATTTTGAGGTTGTTATGTCTGAACAAATAGACTCATTATATTCATTTATTGCAAATAACCGAATAGAATTAGAAAATCAAATATATAAATTGAAGGATAAAATGGAAGAACATTCAGATTATTTAAAAGATATATTAAAAACAACTAATGAAATTCTAGATACTATAGAGGATAGAGCTGACGAGTATAAAGAATATTATAATTCTTTAAAAGATCCTCAATACCTTTATAAAAAATTGTATGAATACTATGTACAAAACGATCCAGAGGAACAAGCTGAAGAATTACGGACTTTGTGTAGAATCCATCGTTATGATTATAGATTAACGGTATTAACTTACGAAACAAAATTCTATAAATCACATAATAATTCAGACGAGGAATCTATATAATCTGTATACGTAAGTACTCTTGCTTTAAGTTCTGGTTTAGTATATTCATAAATAGGTACATCTGTATAATTTAATTGAGCATTCCATACAGCACCTACTAATGCATCTGCTAAATCTTTAAGTTCTGTCGTACGTGTTACTTTACCTTTATCTAATATTAGTGCTTCTAATTCTTTTTTAAGTTTAGGACAACGACCTACTTTAACTTGTCCTTGCTCTAACATTGTAGCTAAATTAGTATAAGGCTCTAACTTGGTATCTACAGATAATTTGTCAACCTTACTAAAACAACCTGATGCCTCTAAAGTCTGTAAAAACATCAAACTTTGCCATTGATCTGCCGTTATAGTATGAATAGGTATATCTCTTTCTACTACTAAATCAATTAAAAAGTTTTGAATAGCTTTTATATCAACCTTATTCTTTGCATTGATAGCTAATAATAAATCAACTACATAAATTATATCTTTCAACCTAGTTACTTCGTTGTACTGATACTCTTTATGTAAAATACAAACAGCAGCGTCGCATTGTCCATCTGAACCACCACCTGCTAAATCTACGTGCCCATAACGATCTGCTTTCGGTGCTCTTTTAAATTGCCAAGTATTACTCAAGTTCATTTCAAACAAATCGTATTGTTTTAATAGATCAAGAATATTTGTATTATCTCTTATGTTAACCTCTAAAACGAATTCAGGATTAAGTCTAGTATCTTCTAATTGTGTAGTATCACGAAATACACTGTTGTCATCGTCGGTCGTTATACCAGCGATGTCTTGAATTGATTGATCTAATTGTAATTCGAATTTAGAACGAAAGATTGTTGGTACGTTAATTAAAATACATCCGGCCGGTGGTTCATACTTACTTTCTTCTATAGCTTTTAATTCACCAGGATCAGTAATAATTTTAGATGGAATACTACCATTACCTACCATTACCGGAAAAGTTGTACCGTCTCCTTTAAAGTCTGGGTCTGGTTTAACTTCCCACAACATTGGATTTAATTTTAGAATAGAAGGGTCATTTTGTGGTAAGTGACGAACATATTCACCTAGAGCAGAATTGGTTGTACGAGCCGAACTCACAACGCTTTGAAATACCAGATCAACATTAGAAAATCTACTAGAAAATCTGTTATCTAGGGTATTTAATAATGCGATTGTACTTTCGACACTACCGTAATCATTGATCTCATCACAATTGTGGGCAAACGCAATAGTACCATCGTCTAGGCTCAATGCGAAGTTGTGATTTTCATTTTCTACAGTTAAATCATACACTGGTACAGGTTCATCCAGGTGTATTTTTTCTATTTTTTTAATCTTCGTGTGTAAGTCTTTACTATATTTTTCGGATACTATTTCATCTTCTTCTGTTAAATATTGAGCTTGTTTGTATGGGATTCCGTTTTCATATATTACATGTTTATCATTCTCTTTTGGATTAGATATTACAAAAGGATGTTCTAGAGTACATTCGATATATCTATCGTCCTCATAATAGATTCTAATTAAATCTGTTTTATATCCGGTTACTTTAACATCTGTAATTAAACTTTTTTCTTTATTTCCGTTTTTATCTATAGTATATGTATATATTTTTTCCTTACGATTAAAACGTGTTAATAATGAAGCAAAAGTAATTGTTCCAACATTTGTATATATTTTTGTGGTTTCTGTAAAACAGAATGAATTAATAACATTCATACCGGTAAAGTGTGTAGGTTGACTACCACTTGTCAAAATAATATTGTCAGGAAAATGTATTGTACCACTGCTTTTTTCAAAATAAAAAGGTATAGGGCAGAGAGGATCTTCGAGATTAAAGTTTTCAAAGGACCTCTGTGACATAACTCTTTGAAAGCAAGGCATTGTTTCCATAAGTTTAATAAATGGAAGAATATTAACTTCATACACTTGTTTCAGAGTTGTAGCAATAACGACGTTTGCAATTGTAGCATCTTGGTCAATATTAAGTACAGAGCGTGGATAGCGTAAACAAAGTAGACGATATAAAACGTATACGAAGGCTTTACGAGCTACAGTCGACTTACCAGAATTATGTGCTACAATTCCTGCTTTTAATGCAAAATTGTGATTTTTTTCAGTAGTAATATCATAAACATCTTCTTTACCAATATAAGTAATAGATTTTATTTTATAATCTGCAGCTCGATTTATTTCTTTATGAGAAGGCATCATAGAAAGACCCGGAGTAAGTCCATTATCAATACTAACCCATTTATTTTTTCTTGTTAAAAATCTATGATTCGATGTGCATTTGATTTTTTCACCGTTATCTAATTCAATTTCATATATATCTCTGTTTCCAGTATAAAAAACGTCAATAATTTTATCTGGTTCCCAAGAATTATTAGAAGTATTGTATGATAAAACCCATTCGTTTTCAAAGTTGTTTAATAATTCTTTAATGGTTTTTTCACCATTTAATGTAACAATGACGGTATCATCTGTTAAACAACCAATACAACCCGAAAATATAGCTTTTCTAACAGGTGAAGAATCTCTAAACATGTACTCTAGTTTTTCACGCCAGAATGGATACAGAGTACTGTTGTTGTATCCCATGTAAAATTTATCTGCCAAGAAGGTATGAATATCAGGACAAGGTCTTCGCCAAAGTAATTTATCAGTTTCTTCTGTAAATTTATCGCCTTGTCCGGTAAGATTTAGGTACAAACTTATTCTTTGATAAATTTCTGATTTTGTTTTAAGTGTATCAGGTAAGTAATTTTCTTTATAAAAATTGAAAATATCAGAAAATAAGTCAGAAAACATAAGCTCTTGAAATTCTTCGTTTATTTCAAAAGGTAGAATTGGTAATTGTTCTATTTTTTCTTCAATTTCTAATGGTAAGTCTTCCATGAAAATCCTTTTTAGTATTTTTGATATAGAATTTCTACTGAATTAATCTTTTTTATTTTCGATGTATTCTGTATCTATTACTTTTTTCTTTGGTAAGGGCATATTATTCCAAGCTTTTATTGAAGAGTTTAAAGTATTGACCTCTTTTAATTGAACGACATGTTAAGAGCTAGCATATAGAGTATTGTTTGTAATTGTAGCTCCTTCACTCGTTGCATTATTTATCGTTAGAGAGATGCCTCCAGAATTTCCAGGAACAGCAGCGCCACCACCTGTAATTGCAGAGAAGGCTTGTTGTGCGTCAACTGAAGAAACGTCTGTCAAATCGTTGTAGATTCTGGCTGTAGTTTCTAGATCAAGGTTAGGAAGGTTTTGGATTAGACGTTCGAGTAATTTTTGTTTGAGTAATTCGGCGGATACGTTGTTTTGCATTCTGGCATTTATAAAGTTTTCGCTCCATGCAGTAATTACGTTTCGTCTTTGTTCAGCCGTTTCATTTGTACGGATAGCAGCGAGAGTTTGAGCAACGGTATTCATTTCTATGAGGCTATTGAGCATAGATTTACTTTCTTTAGATACATCTGTTGCTTCGTTTACAATTTCTCTTTGTTCTGCTATAGTAGGTAAAGGAATTTCTTCTTCTACAACGGGCATTAAAGCAGTAGAATTATCATAAATTTCACCTGTTTCTGGATTTACTTCTTCTTCGGTCCAATATTTAGGAAAATCGTCACTCATAATATTAACTCTTTGTTTATTTTATACTATATAATTAGAACTGTGTATTTTAGTATAACTTTTTAGTCCATTTTTTGCCTATTGCATTCATTTTTATACGTTTTTTGGTATTATTTCGATTGATGTGCATGATATTTGTTAGGTCTATACCGTTTTTGTGCATAAAGGTACACCATTCATCGAAGATTTGTAGAAGTTCTTTTTCTTCTTCTTCTGTAATACCCATGAAGTTACGTATATCGACTGGTTTAGCGCATAAGTTTACGTGGATTTTTTTATGCATGTCACAGAAGGTATATTCAGCTGCGCGTAGACAATTTATGAATTCCTTTAGAGGCGGTACTTTAATTTCCATACCATAAAGAAAGCGGATAATTTTAAGAATAATGGTTGGATCGTCTACTATTTGTAATAATTGAGTAAAACCCTGATATCCACGTGATTCAAGAATAGTACATGCAATATATACCATTTCTTTACTACTTAATTCTTCGTGTGATAATGTAAATTCTTTTGCACTACTCATAGCAACTGTGACGATACCTTTTTTTATGTTTTTCAATGATTGGGTGTAGTTGATATTGCCATCTGTTTATTTCGAAGTTTTCTTGGCAGTATTCAGTACGTTTATTCGGAATATTCATAAATCCGCGTAAAAGACAAATTAACCAGTATATTTCATCTTTATTAGAAACGCATAGGTCGAATGTATCTTCTATTAGTTCTTCGAGGTCTCTTTCTTCTTTGAATGTAGTTTTTATCAATTATATTATCCAAAAATTTTAAAGTCTGGTCCTTCTTCACAAATCTTTCTAATCATTTTAATATCTGATTTTCCGAGTAGTGAAATTAGTCCTTCTTTATCGTTTTCTAGTTTTAGGCGATTATTTTCATTTAAAGACAAAGTACCGAAGACTGTTCTTGATTCTCCGGATATTAAAACCTCTTGAAGACACCAGCATAAGTAGGAATAAAGTACTTCGGCAACTTGTGATTCTTTTAAACCGGTGTCTTCGGAAATAGTTTTAATTTTAGAATAGTTTGTAGACATTATTCTTTATCTAAATCTTCTTGATCTTTAAGTACGCCTTCTTTACGTAACTTTTTAAGATCTGTGTTGTGTGATTTGATATGGTCTTCAATTTGGCACTGCTCTTTATACATATCTACAATTTCCTGAGCTTTTTTCCACCACATATCTTTTACTTCGGTTTTGTGCGCAAATTCTTCAGCAAGACAGGAATAATTTACAACAAATTCTTGTCCACTTCCGTATTTAACTTTTTCACCTTCGAGTGGTACATCAGAATAAACAATAGGTGCCATTTTATATTTATTATCAACAGGGTCCCATCTACAACCACAAAGCATATTCATGTATATACCTTTGGTTGATTCGGCATACTGCTGTTTTGTTAATTCTTTACTGGAAATATCAACGACTTTTTGCTGTATTGCCATTTTTTATTTATTCTCCTTTTTAATAATGATTTTTAATTTGAAGTGGTAAATCTTTAAAGCACATTATATTATCTTTTTGAAGAATATAGTCTGCCATATCTAAGATTTCAGACATTGTACAAGGTTTACCGTTATATAAAATAGAATTTGCAGAAATGATTGTAATTTTTGATTTATAAAACTTTTTGACTATACTTAAAGCTCTTTCGTGTTTAGGAGTTAAATCTAAAACCGCAACCTCTTTATCGATTCTCCAATGATCGAAAAATTCATTGTATTTTAAGTAATTGTTTTTTCTAAGATTAATAATTTTTTCTTCTGATAAGTCATACTCTTTTGATAAATCTTTCGGTGGTATTCCAAAAGCAAGTTTAATGAGTAATTCTATCTTATCTTCTGGATCTAATTTACTTTTAATGGCCATTGATTTGTTTCATTTTATTTAGAAAGGTTAAAATATTAGACAAAACGTATAACTATTTTTCTAGAACAGTGTAATATAAGTAAATAAAAGGAAAAATTTTATCGGTAGAAATAATTAACTAAAATATTCTAAATAATGGTTGTAAGAATGCGTCAAAAATATTATAGTGCGAAAAGGAAGCTTATACATGAAAAAATATGGAGTTAGTTCAACTGGTTTAATTATGCCAATCATCAGAAAAGGTGACGATCTGGTTAAAATTGTAGTTGATACTGTATTAAATTCTATTGATAATATTGAAGATAGAGATGTTATTGGAATTACTGAATCAATTGTTGCCAGAGCACAAGGTAATTATGTAACAGTTGATGAAGTAGCGGATGAAATTAGAAGAATATCAAATAATGCTCCTATTATTGTAGCAAACGAGCCTATTTATTCACGCAATCGTTTTGCTATTATTCTTAAAGCTATTGCGAGAGCTGCTGGTCAAGAAGTATGGGTAATTATGCCAGAAAGAGATGAAGTTGGTAATACACGTCAAAACCATATTTTCACAGGCATGAATTACGATGATTATTACAAAGGTATCGTTTTGGCAGAAGGAAAAGCATGCTCGGCACATTATATTTGTCCACCTTTCCTTGACTCGTTTAATGCAAAAGACTTTTTTACAATAGATTGTCGTTCCTATAAAACAAAAACACTCGGATTAAGTAAAGAAGGTTGTTCTTTAGCGGATATTTGTGCTAATAAATGCGAATATGGACTCTATGGCTCAAACAAAGTCGATGAAGAAACTTTAAAGCTATTCCCTTCAAAAACATTTAGTAAATCTATTGTTAATGATATTCAAGCCGATATTAAAAAGAAAACCGGTAAAACTGTTGAAGTAATGATTTATGGTGATGGTTGTTTCAAAGATCCTGTTGGTGGTATTTGGGAATTTGCAGATCCTGTTGTAAGTCCTGCTTATACAGATGGATTAAAAGGATCACCTAATGAAATTAAACTCAAAGCTTTTGCAGATGATAAATATAAAGATTTGTCGGGTGAAACTTTATCAGAAGCAATTAAACAAGAAATCACTAATAAAGACAAAGATTTAAAAGGTAATATGGCTTCACAGGGAACTACACCTAGAAGATATACAGATCTATTAGGTTCTTTAATGGATTTAACATCAGGAAGTGGTGACAAAGGTACACCGGTTGTTTATGTTAAAAGATATTTTGATAACTATGCCAATTAAGGAAAAAAGAAAAGAAGGAGAAACAAGCAATGATTGATAAATATTTGCAAGAATTAGTAAAAGAAGAAACAGACAAACTTAATAATACAATTTGTCTTATTGCTTCGGAAGGTTTACCAAATCAAGATATTTTAGATCTGGAAGGCTCTGTAATGTCTGTTCATTATTCAGAAGGTTTCCCTGGAAATAGGCATTATGCCGGATGTGAAACTATAGATAAAGTTGAACAGTATTGTATAGACAAAGCCTGTGAATTATTTAGAGTTAAACATGCTAATGTACAACCTTTTAATGGTAGTCATGCTAATACTTGTGTCTATCATGCTTTTTGTAAGCCGGGCGATAGAACTTTATCTGGTAATTTATCTCAATTGGCTCATTTAACTCATGGATCTAAATTTACATATTCTGGTCGTTTTTATGAAAATTATAATTATGACCTGGTAAACGAATCAATTGATTATGATGAAATTAAAAACAAATTGTATGAAGTTAAGCCTAGATTATTGATTATGGGTTATTCTGCATATTCAAAACGTATTGATTTTGAAAAGATACGTTCTATTGTTGATGATTATAATCAATCTGTGTATTATGATCAGGGTGGAAGTAATAATCCAGAAGCTGATCCCAAGTCGTGTATTCTTTGGACAGATATGGCTCATTTTAGTTTATTTATTGCAGCGCATGTATGGGAAGATAAATATGATCCGACGATTTGGTCAGATGTTGTTACGACAACCACACACAAGGGTTTACTTGGACCACGCTCTGCGGTTATTCTTTGGAACGATGACGCATATACTAAAAAAATCAATAGTGCAGTATTTCCAGGTAATACAGGTGGTTCAAATCAAGCCATGACTGCTGCTAAAGCACAATGTTTTATAAATTGTATGAAGCCAGAATTTAAAAGATATGTAGAGCAAGTATATTGTAATATACAACCTCTTATTGATGGTATT
>JBJFGR010000014.1:0-24178 GCA_051892875.1 Succinivibrionaceae bacterium | reverse complement strand
CTCTAAGAGATCGGAGGTCTGGAATTTAACACCAGACCTTTAATTTTTTTTAGCCATATCACTTCTATTTAATAATATTTTTAGTACTATTACCATAAATATAAGTAACTCTAATCAATCCTACACGTTATATTAATATAATAATTTAATTGACGTATATTAAAGGAAATTATTTATGGCTAGTAAATACACACCTGATAGTAGAAACACAACTGTTACCATCAATGGAAAAGGGCCATTTATTGTTACAAAAGTTTCCTATACAGAACATATCAGTCAATGTTCAAAAATGATAGTTGACTTTGTAACCGATAAAACTTTTAAATCATCAGATTTAGCTCAGGTTACTCAAATCACACATACCATTGATACTAATTCTAAAATTAATTTTTATTTACTATCTTCTAATATATCTTATGTCGGATATAATGTTGATAAAGATTTAAATCAATATAAATTAGTAGCTGAAGATCCTTTATCTTTTTTAAAATTTGATAAAGTCCATAGAGTTTTTCAGCAAAAAAACACTAAAGCGATAATCCAAGAAGTTTTTAAAAACGCATCTTTAGATAAATATATCAAATTTTCAACTAATGGTGAAGGGAAAACTCGCGACTACTGTGTCCAATTCAATGAAAACAGCTATGATTTTGTACGTAGATTATGCGCTGAGGAAGGTTGGCACTTTCATTGTTCACATAAATCAACCGTGGAATTAGTGGTTTCAGATAATAATCAAGTATTTGAAGATTTAAAAAATAAAGATATATCTTACATAAATCCATCCACAGAAATCACCCAAATATTTACACTATGGTCAAATACTTTAAATATTGGTACTAATAATATTTCATTAAAAGATTTTTCTTTTGTAAATGCAGAATCTTTTGATAACACATCAAATTCAAGTATTCAACAACCTATTACATTATCAGTATCTGATTACGGATATGGTGCAAAAGACAAAGGTGAAATAACCACTCTCTCAAAGTCAATTCTTGATGGTTACGATAATCAAAAAGAAATTTACCATGCAGAATCAGAAATTAAAGAACTAAATTGTGGCTTAAAATTCAACTTAAAAAATCATCCTGATCAGTCATTTAACCAGGAATACATTATTACAGGTATACAACATACTCTAATATGTAATGAATCTGGTGAAAACAATGGCTATAAAAATATCATTGAATGTGTACCTGCTAGTATTACCATAAAACCACAATATTTACCTAAAGCACAGTATACAGGAACATTAACAGCCACTGTTACCGGTCCTAGTGATAAGGAAATATACACTGATGATAAAGGTAGAATAAAAGTATTACCTCACTTCGATGCTGAAGCTAAACCTGATGAGAACTCTTCAATATGGGTTCCCGTAGCACAAACATTTGCTGCCAATGGTTATGGTACTTTCTTTCTTCCACGTGTTGGTACAACAGTAATAATTACTTTTTTAAATGGTGATATCGATAAACCTATAGTAATTTCATCTTTATACACAGATGATAAAAAAATCCCATTCAGTAAAAGTAGTCAACTTGGTATTAAAACCCATAGTCATCCTAATGGAGAAAGTAATAGTGGAAATGAATTAAGATTCGATGATCAAAAAGACGCAGAAGAAATTTATATTCATGCTCAAAAAGATGTAAATACATTAGTAGAAAATGATGCTAATCATACAGTAAAAGGCAATGTACTACTAACAATTGAAAAAAAATATACTACTTCTGCAAAAGAGGAAGTTGCCCACTCTTCTGAAAAAAGTTTTTCTATAACATCAAAAGAAAACTATAACTTAACAACAGAAGCTGATTCTATTAATACTATAAAAGGTAATAATCAAGTAATTGTTACTGGTAATATAGATGAAAAAACTGATGGTAATTATGGTTTAAATGCCAAAAGTAATGTAAATGTTGATGGTGATAAAATTACTATTACAGGTAAAAGTAATATAACTTTAAAGGTTGGAGGCAGTTCAATTGAAATTACCTCTTCAGGAATTACTATTAAATCAACAAATATCACTATCAAAGGCACTAATACAACTATTGATTCTACAAAGATTGATGCAAAAGGCTCTGCTGCAGTTAATATCAAGGGTGCTAATATCACAGTCAAAGCTGATGCAAAAGCTGAAGTTTCAGGACTTATGACTAACGTAAAAGCGTCAACTATGGCTACAGTAGAAGGTAGTGCAATGTTAACACTTAAAGGCGGTTTAACAAGGATTAACTAAAATGAAATTTAAAAAAATTCAAGATGAAACAGTTGAAAATATTTTAAAGACATACGAGGCTAGCCCTGAAATTTTAAAAGTTGTTAATCCTCAAATGTCACCAGATCAATTTCTTCAAGCTGCTATTGATAACAAGCTGTATGTTGATGCGGTTACATTTTTAGCTCATGCGTTACCTTTAAGAGAAAGTATTTATTGGGCATGGTTAACTATATCTTTTTTAAGAAATAAGTTTAAAAATCCTAAAGATCTAGATGTTATAAATAGTGTTCAAGAATGGTTCACCAATCCCGATGATACAACAAGAAGAATAAATGGAACTTTAGCTGATGAACTTAAACTTGCAACAGGTCCTGCTTGGTTAGCTGAAGCCGTATTTTGGAGTGGTGGCAGTATTCTTCAACCAAAAGATCCTATTACTGAACCTCCGCAATACTTATATGCTAAAGCAGTAACTGGTGCTATATGTTTAGGTATCTCTCTCGACGAAGAAGATTCAAAAGTTGTTACTGAAAACTACATAAAATCATTAAAAATAGCATTTAATATAGCACAAGGTGGTAATGGTCAAATATATTAAAGAAGGAGAAAAAATATGCCTTTTCCAGCAGCAAGAACGGGTGATATGCATGTATGTCCAATGCAAACACCTATACCTGTAGGCACAATACCCCATGTTGGAGGTCCTATACTTCCAGGACTTGCTTGTACTGTACTTATTGGAAGTATGCCTGCGGCTGTTTTAGGTCAAAATTGTGTATGTGTTGGTCCTCCTGATGTCATAATTAAAGGGAGTGCAACAGTCCTAATATGTAACATGCCAGCAGCACGCATGGGTGATTCAACAGCTCACGGTGGTACTATCGTAATGGGATTACCAACTGTTTTAATTGGTGGATAAATTAAAAGTTCTTAATAATTTGTTCTAATTTTAGTTTTTCATCATCTGTACAAAAACTTAAGGTCATTTCCAAATAATATTTGAAAGCATTCCAATCAATACTTGGAATGGCTTTTCTATATTTAAATTCTTTATTTTTCATGGGAGTATATTGGTAAGAATCCAATAAATTATAGTCAGTATTTATTGGTAAAGATGCTCCAAAATCAATTAATCCAACTTCTTTATTTTTTAATAACAGAATATTAGAAGGTTTTATATCTCCATGAATAAATCCTTTACTATGACAATATTCTATAAGTTTTATAATTTTGGGAATAATCTCTATAAATGTTGATATATCCTTTTCTGAAAAGGTTAATAAAGAACGAGAATTTGCAAAATATTCTATTATCAATTCCTTACTATTTATATTAAACGACAATACTTTAGGAATACCATAGATATCCATATTCCTTAATGCTATTGCTTCTCTTTCTAAAACATTAAGAGGTCTTTTTTTAATAACTAGCAACTCATTGTTTGCTAAATTTTTGCCTAAAAACACCCCATCTCTATGAATAGAGATAGGGTTTATTATTTCATATTCTATTTCCATCTAAAAAACTGCAATCTTGGAATAAGATCTAATGAAATAACCTTATTATCCATACCTTCAATTTGAACATCATACACAATCTTATAATCATCAACAGTAAATATCCATGCCTGAGAACCTTTATATAAAACATTTGAAAAATTAGAATGTTCTTTGTCAGAAAATGCTTTAATAATACCCCATTCAGTATTATAACTCTGTCCATGACTGTATGATTTTTTAGTATCAATAAATTTCAATACCACATTACTTTGACTATTTATTGGCCACGAAATTAAACAAGGTTGCCTTGGTCCCTGGTTATATGTACAATTATTAACACCATCACTATACTCAAATAATTTTGCATTTCCTGATAATTTTCTAGGTATCAATTTTATTTTTAACTGTTTTGAATCATTAAAAGATAATACTTCTTGTATAGTTTGAACTACTGCAATCTGATCCAGAATAAAATAAGGTATATCTACAAAAAATAATCCATTTTCTTTTATTCTATAACCTTTTTCATTAGTTTCTTCCACAAAATATTTTAAATATTCATCATAAAAAACTTCAATAAGCCCATGTTCTCCAAACATTTTATTAAATTTAGCAATGCTTACTTCTTTATCAGAATCTAAGTCAAACGGAAATCTATTTTTTAAATCCTCGTTGTAATATCCAATAATATCATTATTCCACTTGCCTTTAATATAATCATCAACAATAAAAGTAATAGCAGATATGCAACTATTCTGTAAAGAGGTAATAATATTATCAAACAACAATGGTGTTTCATCATCGATTATAGACATTAAATCATAATCTGAGCTATCTTGTAATAAGTTCTTAGTAACATGAGTAAATACTGTTTTGTTTCTACCTTCTCCAGCTTTACTCATTAATTTATAATCACTACTAATTAGTCCCAATTTCTTATTTAAAATATTGTATGGAACACTAGCATTTGCACTATATTCCAAGCTATCATTAACACCAATAAAACTATAGTAATTTTCAAATTCTGAAGCTATGATATCACCATTTAAGATATCTTTATCAACTGTTACATCTTTAGTATTTTGATTTGTTTCATCAGTTTCAGATTTATAAGCATTTGTCAAATAAGTATTATTTACCAAAGTACGCATAAACCCTTCCAAAGCACCATTTTTTGGACGGATTATAAAATCTAATGATTTATGCACTTCATCAAAACTACTAAATCCATTTACGTTAAGATTTTGCAATAAATCATTCCACTTATCTGTATAATCACTGTAATACTGTTTTCTAACCTTTTGTATAACATCTTTGATTCCATCATCTGATAAATCAATATTTGACTTTATTAATCTTAAATTCTTTAACAGTCTCTTTAATTCAGGTGACTGAATAGATAAGTCTATACTTAAAAATCCTTCTCTAGTATACATATAAGGCATTTTATACCCCGTGTATTCAGGATTAAATGAAAATAAAACATGAAAATATTTGCCAAATTGTTCTAATAGATTGATTTTGCGACTATTTTGCTTATTCAATTTAACAAGCTCATAAAGCATTTCATCAGCTGATATAATATCCATTCGATGTTTCAAAGCTTCAACTAACTGTAAATCTTCTTTTATATTTGATTTATCGTAATCTGTAGCAAATAAATCATGACAAGAACTCTCTAACAGTAATTTTAAATTCTGATCAAATTCTTGATAAGGCAACACTTCACTATATAAATAATCTAAAAAATACTGCTCATCAATAATACTCTTATCAAATAGCATCATATAAGCGCCTGCTCCATTATAGATACTACTCATATTATCCATATTTTCTAGGTTATATAAACTTTCACGTATTGCAAGTTCAACTTTTCTTAAAAGAACGGCTTTTAATTCATCTTCGTAAAATTTTCTAAAATGATTTGGTAATTGATACTGTTCGTATGATACAACTTTTAAGATGTTAAAATTCTTATCTAATTTTATAGATAAATTACGTAATTTATTTAATGCCAATACCACATCATCTAAAGTGTTAGTTTTTGACAAATCTAAATAATCAATTGTTCGTTTATATTCATCAACAGTTTTTACAACTTCCCCCCTTAAATCTTTATAATCACACCAATTTTGGTAATAAAACATAAACGAGTAAACCACTATAGCAACTATGCAAGATAGTTTTAAAAAATACATTGATATATCTAAGATTTTTTTCTTTCTATTAACACCTACTATTCTAAATTCAGGAAGTAATGATTCACTAAACAACTTCTGTACAAAAAAACGTTTCTTATCATAACCCATGTCATTCATTTGGGCATCTGTATCAAAATCAGCTTTTAGTGCAATTAACTGAGTTAATAAATCATATCTTATATTAGTTTGATTAGGAACTAAAAAGAATACTCCTCTTATCCATACTGATTGTTTTAATTTGTTTTCTTTTGATAATATTCTTAAATTTTCTTCCAAAAGATTAAAAAATAAAGATATTTGATATGGAAAACTTAATATAGCTCTAGACTTTTCTTCATCTAAATTCTTTAAAAATTTAATAGAATTAATACTAAAATACTCTATAAATTCTTTAACCTTTGCTTCATAATCTTTAAAATCAAAATGCCTACGATCTTTATTTTTAATAGTAAACCCTAAAGGTCTTTCTAGATTTTTACCTTCAAATATCTTAAAAAATGTAACAAAATCATTTATACAATCTGCATTGCTTAATGATAAATAAACAGGGATATTTATACCAACATATCTATTAAATGATAATAAATCATTTCTAACACCATTCATTATACGTTCGTGATAATCTTGATCACCTGTTTGAATAAAACTACAACCTAGAGTATAAATAATCCCATTACAAACTTGTTGTCCTCTGTATTTATATAAAAGTGATGCAAAAAATTCCCACAACTTAGAATCTGCCCCATCTTCATCAAAAATTCTATGTCCAACTTGAATAACAATAGCTGAATCATTGTGCCAAAATTTTAAATAAGAATCAGATTCATTAGTAATTACATCTTTACCAATTTTTATAGTTATATCTTTATCATCTAACACAGAATTAAAATCATTCTGCTCAAGAATTAATGATTGTTCATTACTATTTGTACCAATATTTATATATACAGGTATCCTATATGATAAAAAATCATTCTTTAATACTTTTATCGATAATTTAAATAATTCAGATATTACTTCTTTATCTTGACGTAGTAAGATATCCTGTTCAGTTTCTTTTTCTTGTTTAATTTTTTTTAATTTATATACTGCATAAATTGATAAACCAATAATAACAATTATTAAACACCACAAAACAATCCATAATATCCAACGATATTCAGGAGAAATAAAAAAAGACAAAGCTCCTGTACCTAAAGATATAACCAATAGCACTAAATATATAATTTTCATCATTATTTTTTATCTCCGTTAGCTTTTGCCTTTCTCTGTTTGTTTAATGGCGCATTGGGATTTTTAGGGATATTATCATCTATCTTAACTATTTTGGGTTTTGTATAATAACTCTGTATTTTTTCTTCAACATCAAGTCTTGTTTCGTCTATGATGTCATTTATACTTTGATTTTGTGCTGAAAATCTAATTTGAAATGCTATCAATAAAACTAGAGAAACAATTGCTAAATATAAAACAAAAAATCTATAATTAAGACCAACAAATGGTTTACTTTCATTTACAACTGATACATTAGATGGTAATGATAACTGAGGTTCTTTGTAATAATGCTCTATTAAAGAATAAACATATGATTTTATTTCAAATAATTCGTTTTGATCAGTATCAGAATACTTACCTTTAAAACCAAGCATCAATAAAATATAAACAAGAATAATAAAATCAATGAGTAATTTTGGTTGCTGACAAGCTTTATCTAATAATACAAAAAATACTTCACCACCATTTCTTTGAGTAAACATTGATGATAATAATGAATGGTTAACCCACCCCCCTTCTTTCCCCCAAGTAGTATGGGCTATTTCCTCATCTAATGCCGCACATAAAACATAAGTAGCTTTTTCAATTACACTAGGATGATAATCATAAGCAATGGACTCTGTTTTAAAATCTCTTAACAAATCTAACAACTGTAATCTAAAAGACTTTAAATCATAAGGTTTAGTTTGTCTTGGTACACTCAACATCACTGCTAATAAAGGGGCCGCTAAACGCAATAAACCACTATCATACAAATTTACATCACCAGGTAACTGAAAACTTTTACTATCAATTAAGTCTTTTACTGTTCTGTTATCTTTTTTTATTGCATCTACATTGAAATTATCTTTAACTGTATGTTTTGATATATCAATTGTCGATTCTTCATTAAATATTCCAGCCACTTCTATAATCCTTGTGTATTATTAATTTGATTACTTGATAATATTCAAATCAACAGAAATATCCTTAAATCTATCATCTAAATGCAAAGCAATAGGCTCATCTTTATCAATTATACTTTGCCATAATGGAGATTTTGTATCAATTTCAAAATAAGCTGCATTATTTTTACTTTTTAATTCAGATGGTGATACTGATAAATTTCTGATTGGAACACCTGACAATGCATTAATAACTATATTAGCAATCTCTGAATTTCCTGCAACTTTACAAGCTTTAGGGAATTCGTTTATGAGAGTTGTCACCCCACAATCTGCAGTTACAACTAAAATAAATCTCGAATCTTTATATAAAAAACGATCCCGTACCATTGCTCTTAATAAATGACGTGAATTAAATAAACTTGTATCCCATTCTAAGGTTGTTACATTATCAGATTGAACTTCGCGCAAACACTCATGAAGCAAACTAAATACATTTGAAAAAATTTTATAAAGATTTTTAAAATTCCACATTTCTAATTCAGGTGGAACTTTTCCATCTAAACCATACATTTTTCCAACCATTGATATACAATAAAAATATAACTCTTTGGGGTTTATTGACACTATTTTATTTTGAGCAAATTCACGCCATATAGGAACCCATTCACTAATCGCAGACATCCACATATAATCTCTAATCATGCTTTGATAACTTTTATTATTACCAATATTTGATAAACGACGTGATAACAAATTTGCTCTATATTGTAATTTATCGTATATATAATTTATGTTTTCAGAAACATATTTGGATATTGCAATATTAGTACATATAGGTATAAAAGCTTGATTTAAAACTACACTATTACCTATAACATATTCACTTACTTCCGCAACAGGAAGCACTAAATAACTATCTAATTTATCACTTCCTAGTTTTAATGAAAAATTTAAGTCAGCAACTTCAATCTTTACTTGTTCACTATTGTTTTCAGTATTGTTATATACATCAAGATCATAGGATTTATAACGAGTCTTAACATTATCACCATACTGAACAATAACATTACCATCACTATACACAGGTAAAGCTAAATAAATAATATCGTGATTACATCCCTCTGGTATATCGATAATCAATTCCTGATCTATTTCAAAAGGAGTACCATCAGAAAAAACACCTTTAGCTCTTTTTAAACCGAATTTACCCAAATCAAGCAATGTAGTATCGATCTCTAATGAGCTAAAACCATATAATGAATCTAAATTATGTTCTGCATTTATACTTTTTACAAAATTTTCTAAATAATATTCAGATTTTTGAAAATGTTGTGGGGTTAAAAATAGACCTTCTGACCAGACAACCTTTGGATTTGACATATTCTATTCCTTTTCTTTCAATTCTAATCTACTGCCTTTTATACTTAGATTCAATTCTTTATCTTTGTTTTTATTAACAATACCTAAAATTGCTTTACCATTAGTATCATCATACTGAGAAAATCCAGCAATAATTGCAACATATGTTGTTTTTGGTTCCAAATTCATTTCAATTGTTCTTGTTGAAGATGGAGTAATACTTTCTTCAGTTTTACTATTTAGATATGTTGGACCTAATATGTCACTTGCATTGTTGTAAATATCTATAAACATTCCTTTATTAAAAAGTTCATCGCTATTTAATTGAATAACTTGAACTGATACAGATGTAGGTTCATTATCAATATTTGGATTAATTTTATCATCTGTTGTTACATTTACTATAAGTTTTGGAGGATCTTTATCCCACCACATAAGTACAGAGCAACCACTTAATAAATATATTGTTATACATAAAATAAACAGTTTATAAAAAAATTTTACCATAAGTACTATAAACCTTTGTCAGTATTTTCTAGATATGATTTTTTTTGATTACGATTTTTTACTATATCAAAGCACTCTCTAAAATACATAATAAATTTGTTTTGCCATTCTTTATTATCAATATTTGTCTTAAAGTATTCTGAATAACTATTCCAATAATTTGGTTTTATAAAAAAGAACCTACTCCTATTAAAAATACGATAAATTTCTTCAAAATGCTCTGGACTTATTTCTTGCAAGAATCTGTCCATCGCCATAACTAAAGCTTCTTCCATTAATGATTGTTGGCGTTTAACAGCCATACCAATACCAATATAAGAAAGATCATTTAATGAACTTTCTGATATATCACCTAAAGGAGTATCTATTAAATCATTATTTCTATTAAATGGATTATCGCCAAACATATTTCTACCATCTAAATATAATGGCTTAGGTGTTCTAGGATGTATGGATTTTTCAGGTTTTAGTTCATTTGAAAAAGGATCCTTTCTTATCTCAAACTCCTTAGTCTCATCTAAAATATCATCCAATGGTGTTAATTCAATATCAGTAATTGATCTATTATTTAAATCATATGATGTAGCTGTTACAAAAGGATCATCTTCTGATTTTTTAAGATTTAAAAAAGGATCTGGAAAAACTAAATTGCTAGAATCTTCTGAAAGTGAAACTTTTTTAGTTTCTCTCTCATTTTGTTCATTTGATTTTTCTTTAAATGGATCAAAAATTTCTTCTTGAACATTATTCAAAGCTTTATCTTTAGAATTTATAATATCTTCATCAATAGATACTAATAAAGTATAACCTCCTATTGTTAATAAATCTCCATCATTTATACCTATACTCTTATTCTTACCCAAAGGCGTTTTAGATCTATTAACATATAATCCATTTATACTTAAATCAGTAATTCTATAACAAGAAGACGCAAAAACTATTTCAGCATGTATACCTGAAATAATTCTCTTAGAGTCATTTAAAACCATAGTAGAATCTAAACGTCTTCCAATTTTTCCACCTTCTTTTGGAAAAACTACATTCCATTTTGTTACAGTCTCACCTTTTGGTGAATCTACAATTCTTATTGATAAAGCCATATAATACCTATCAAAAATTAAAAACAATGCCTACTGTTTCAATGGGCATTTATCTAATGCTTTATTCAAATTTACCATAATATCAGGATGTAATGCTATATAATTATTATTAACATAATATCCTCTTGGTATATTAAAAGCCCAGCGCTTAATAAATTCTACACCATTTTCTTTTTCATAATCTCTTATAGTATCTAAATCCACTATAAATACATCCACAAATCCTTTTTCCTGCATTATTATCATATCTTTTAGGTTTTGAACAGCTTTAATGCTTTTAACCCCCATTTCTTCTAATTTAATTGTTGAAGGTGAAGATAACTTGCCTGCAACTCTATAATTTCGCTTAATTAACATTTTAACTAATTTTTCAATACCTACAGGAATAACACGATTCTTTACATATTTATCACTAAATGTCAGCACAAACTTTTCATCATGTATAATTTTTGAAAATGTTGCATAATTATTGCGTCTTGAACCATATAATGAATATGGCAACATATCCAATTTTTTTTGTTTAAACAAAAATTGAGCTTGATTCCATGAAACATCTAGTATTTCATATTTTAAGCCCAATTTTTTTGTCACACAGTCAAACTGTTCTATTACAGGTCCAAAAAGTTTACCGTCTTTATCCCTATTTATCCTTTCTGAGTTAAAAGCCACTTTTATTATAGAGGTATTTTCTGCTTTACAATTTTCTAATACAAAAAGTAAAACTACAAAAATGTAGAAAAATAGTTGTTTACGCAATTAAATACCTCATTTAATACACCTAATCTATAGTTATTTTAAACTCATTGTCTACACAATCAATCATAACTTTAGTAATAGGTTTCCCCTCACTTAATCTTAGTATACAACTATTTGCCAAATTAGGCATTATTGTACGATTGATTATTTGTTCTATCGCACGCCCACCTGTTTCTGGTGAATTATTACGAGCAACTAGTGCCGGAATAACAGCATCTGAACAAACAAATTCCGCATTATAACGTTCTGTTATTCTCTTCTTAATACGATTTAATGAAATTTTAGCAATCTTACCTAATTCATCATCATTAAGAGGGAAATATGGAACAACTGTTGCTCTACCTAAAAATGCTGGTTTAAAGAATTTTTGCAAGGCAGGCATAATTTGCTTAGTCAAATCTTTTATGTCTGGACGACCATTTTTACAAGCATCACAAACAGCCATATCCCCTGCATTAGAAGTCATAATTATTATTGTATTCTTAAAATCTACAAGTCTCCCTTCACTATCGCTTATTGAGCCTTTATCAAAAATTTGATAAAAAATATCATGTACACCGGGATGTGCTTTTTCCATTTCATCAAGCAATAATACACTATAAGGGTTTCTTCTTACTGCTTCAGTAAGCACCCCACCTTTACCATAACCAACATAACCTGCAGGTGAACCTAAAAGCATTGATACCTTATGTTCTTCTTTAAATTCAGTCATGTTAATAGTAATAAGATTTTTTTCACCACCATACAATAAATCGGTTAAAGCTAATGCTGTTTCTGTCTTACCCACACCACTAGTACCACACATTAAGAATACACCTAATGGCTTACGAGGATCTGTAAGTCCAGCACGTGAGGTTCGAATAGCTTGAGCTATTTCGTGAATTGGTGTTACTTGACCAATAACTCTCTGACCAATTAATTCTTCAAGTTTCATTAATCTACCAACTTCATCTTTTACCATATTACCAACAGGAATACCTGTCCATAATGAGATAACTTCAGCAATAGCATCATAACCAACACTTGATAATACTAAAGGAACTTCCCCTTGAGTAGTATGTAATTCATCAATTAAAGAATCTAATTCTTGTTTTTCAGGCAATGATTTTATATCTTCACCAGCAATAAATTTATCATTTAACAATTGTTGCAATTCTACAATCTTTGCAACAATATCTTTTTCAGCCTGCCAAGACTTCTCCAATTCTGCAGCTTCTGTTTCTCTTTGAGAGATAATATCTCTTAATTCATTAATTTTTTCTTCTTTATTACCCCATAAAGCATCTTCATAATTTAAAGCTTCAACTTCTTTATTTAAGCAAGATATTTCTTCTCTTAACGTATCTAACTTTTGAGGTGTTGTACTCTGACTTAAACCGATTCTTGAACAAGCTGTATCCAAAAGAGAAATTGCTTTATCTGGTAATTTTCTTTCAGGTAAATAGCGAATTGAAAGTTTTACAGCAGCTTCAACAGCATCTTGCTTAATCTTAACTTGATGGTGTTTTTCTAAACTTTCTTTTACTCCACCCAACATTTCAATAGCAATTTCTTCTGAAGGTTCCTTGACTGCAACTAATTGGAAACGTCTTGTTAAGGCTGCATCGGCCTCAAAATATTGTTTATACTCTGCCCAAGTAGTAGCAGCAATTGATCTTATTTCACCTCTTGCTAATGCAGGTTTTAAAATATTTGCAGCATCATTTTGACCAGAAGCCCCACCAGCACCAACTAAAGTATGAGCTTCGTCAATAAACATAATAATAGGTTTTGGAGATTGTTTTATTTCTGTTAAAACATCTTTTAATCTGTTTTCAAATTCACCCTTTATACTAGCTCCTGCTTGCAAAGCTGATAAATCAAGACTATATAATTCAACATTCTTCAGTTGTTCTGGAACATTTCCTTTTATAATTTCTTGAGCTAAACCTTCAACTATTGCAGTTTTACCAACACCTGGATCACCAACCAAAATAGGACTATTTTGACGTCTTCTGCAAAGAATATCTATAGCCATTCTAATTTCAGGTAAACGACCTATTACAGGATCTAATTTTCCATTTCTAGCCATTTCAGTAACATTGCTAGCATATTTATCTAATGCAGCTGTTCCGATATCAGCAGATCCACCAATTTCACCTGTTTGAACCGCACTAGCACTTGACAATGGAGCTACTTTTAAATTTGAAATTGCAGTCTTTAAGGCTGTTTCTGACAATTCGCTTACCCAATTAAGTAAACACCCCCCATAAGCTGCCTGATTAATACGATCCTTTATTACCAAAAGTAAATGTAATTCTGTAATTTGATTTTGTTTTGAATTTAATGAAGCTAATAACCAAGCATCTTTTAAAGCTTCAACTAAAGATGGAGACAAGCTTGGTGCTTGAGTATTTCCTTTTGGGAAAGTATTAATTTCTCTTGTTACTCTTTCAATTAAAGAATCACATGAAACTTTTCCAGTTGCTATCACCCCATGCCATAAGGAATCTTTTTCAACTAAACATTGTAAAAATAAATGATCTAATTCTATAGCAAAATTACCATTACGTACAGCTGTACCAGCCGCTGATTCTAGGTAATCTTTTAAATTTGGAGATATTCTTCCTATTAAATTTCGTAAATCTACATTTATCATCATTATAATCCTTCAATATTAGAAAGAAAATCCATATACATATTTATAAATTAATTATGTTTTTATTGGAATTTCTACTATCTTATTACTTTTTTTAGTGCAGATACATACATTCTGCCCCAATATTAACCTATCATTACTTATCGATTTTAACTTACATTGTGGTAAAAACTGTTCATTTACAACTATGCTTAAACTATACCCTCCTTTTTCACCTAAATAGTAAGATATGAGTTCATGTATTGCATTAAACATATTTTTTTCTGTAAACAACCTTGAATACTCTTGCTCATCTCTTACAACGATTTTTATATGTAAAAAGTTACCAAACATTGGTACTTTTTCACCTATTTGAGTATTAATCCCCAATTGGTTGTTACATTTATTTTTAGAACTTATTTTAGATAATACAGATGATGATAATTTTTTACATTGAACTGATGCAAAATTTCCCACAAAATGTAATTCAAAATAACTGCAAAGCAGTTGTATTAATGTATTTATATTACCTTGTCTATTTCCCAAAAATGCTGAATATCTTATAAGCGAATTCTTATTTAAATACTTAAAATCAGAGTTTATACAAACCCCGAAAAAGCAACTAAATAAATCACTAATCTTATAATAAGTATTTCTTTTTGAAAAACTTTCCTCTTCTTTTTGTCTTGCTAAATTAAACTTATTTTTTGCTAATAAATTTAAAATGTAATACCTTTTTTCAAAAATTTTTATAAAATCAGAGCTAGCAGTAACACTCTCATTATAATCATTCATAATAGGTGAATTTAAGAACCTTGGTAAAACTCCTAAGGTGCCTAAAAGTGCTGGTTCATTTATACTTATTTCAAAGACATCATCTTTATAAGTAATTTTTTTAATAGGTTGCTTTGAATAATAATTATCCATTGAACTTGTGAATGAAAACTCAAAGTTTTTACCAACAATTTCCCGATAATGCTTTATGATTTGACAAACACCGATTAAATCAGCATCACTCACATAATTCTGCATTATTTTTGTAATACTATTCATAACTAAATCACTTCTTTACATCCAACATTTCGAGGAAAAGAAATAAATTCTTCATCAACACCTTCTAATATAATTGAAACTTTTATAAAACTGTTATAATTTACAAAATTAGCCAAAAATCTATTTAAAAACTCTGCAAATATACAAATACCATCTTTCAATTCATGTGAATCAAGAGTTACTACTGCTTTTGTACCATTTACATAACAAGACTTGTTCATTATTCTTATCGGTTCTACAACTTGTGTTGATTCTATGCTTTTTATGGACTCAATAAATGATTGAACTAACCTATTGTCATTGAAATTATAAAGTTTAAATAATCTTTTTAATTTATCCGTAGAATTTTCACTTCCTAATAATGACTGAAAATTAAAAGTCATATGTGCTAACATTTCCCAATTAGATGCTTTATCTAATTTAGGATTAATTTGTATTGAAGGTCGACGCAATAATTTTACAACACCTGGAATTGTTATAGCAGACATAGGAGATAATTCAGTACGGGCATAGTTTATTTTTGTAATACGATAACCATCAGTAACTAATACCTTGACAAGTAAAGTATGATTACTTTCCAAAGCTACATTATGATTGTTATCAATAATTTTAATTTTTCCATTAACAAAACCATTATTCTCACTGTACTTAACAAGCCAACGTTTTGAAGAATTCTCATTGGAGTATGTTTCATTATACAATTCAGGTATTTTATTTTTTGATTGTTCCGTGGAATCTATTACAGATATAACATTATATAGTGACAACTGTTCACCATTTTCAGAAATTATTATAGGATACTCATCCTTTAAAAAGTCGATTTGAATAGGATCTGCAAATATTTCATATATATTAACAATAGGTACACAATTTAAATTAAAATTTTCTTTTTGCAAAATTCTAAAAATTTCAACTCTAGTTTCTTTTAAAAATATCTTTAACTTAAAAGTATTACCTAACAATAAGTCTTTTACACTAGTTAAATCTATACGAAATTTATTAAATACATCAGGGTACATAAAAAATTCATTCATAAGATTTAACCCTGAAAAACTATTTCTACTATAAGGAACTATCGTATCATTCAACTCAAAAGCATTATTGCTAAATGACTCTGATCCTAATCGATACATATTTCCTGAAATTTCAACATAAATATCTACTAAATTATGACGAATTTCATCATAAATTTTAAATGAAAAATTACTTTCAGGTTTAATTAGTATATCTAAATTTTTTAAATCTAAATCTAAAAAAGATAAATTTTTATCTGTTGTCTCAAAAACTAATTCTATAATATTTTTTGCTTTATTGTTTGGAATATAATTCACTTCATCAAAAGGTGATGTATAAGTATTTAATTCCTTTATTACCATTGGAAAAACTTCTAGGTCATGAACTGTTCTATAATAACAATGGTTAGAATTATCATCTTTTAATTCAAATAAAGTCCCTTTGGGCACAAAACCTTTGGTATTAGCATCTTTATTAATATCAACTTGAATTATTGAAAAAGAAGGAATAGATCTTAAATAATCAGGATAAATTACATTTAATAAACTTTCAGTAAACTCCGAATAATCATCATCTAATCTCTTTTGTATTCTTGCATTAAGCATGCAAACACTTTCAATTAAACGAGATATCTCGGGATCATCAATGCTATCCTTTGTCAAACCTAAAGCATACGCTTCATTGGGATGCTTTTTTGAAAAATTATGAGCATTTTCTCTTAAAAAAGAAAGTTCTTCTTCAAAATAATAAAGGTCGCTATTAAACAAAATTTATTTTCCTTACTCTAAATATATTTGATCCAAAATCAAGACAAGAATCAAATAACACGCTATCTTCCATATCACCCATCTGAATCACACCTCTAATCTTAAAATTAAAAAGATTAGTGTTATCATCAGTATCATTTTGTTCTATTTGAACATCCTGAAGTCTTGGTTCAAATTTATTTATTAATTCAATAATTTCCTCAAATATAAATTTCCCATGGTACTTTTTTTGAAATCTCATTGTATTCTTTATACCATACATCACTATTGAATTATAAGCATAAGATTTATAACTAATTTTAGTTTTTAAAATAGGTGCTCGAGATGACAGAATTCCTGTTATATTTTCTATAATATCATTACATAGATCATCTAAATCTGTGCTTTGTTTTCCCCGTAGTCTACCTAATAAACTCATAATTTATTCCCTAAGTTACACATTGACTTTATTATTTTTTATATTTCTCACAGATGTAGATAACATAATGGATACTGTAGATAAATCATACTGATATTGAGGCTCAATGGTTACTTCACAGTCGTAAATTGTTCTATCATCTTCCCTTTCTGTTACGTCAATATTAAATGATTTTAATGGATAACGAGCCATAACTGATTCATCACTAAATGAAGAACCAATGACATATTTACTCAACCATGAAGATAAAAATACTTTACAATCCTGAGCAGAATCGTAGTTACCAACCTTATCTCTAAGCAAAACTTTTATATAATGGCTAAACCTACAGGACATTAAATTAGTTTGCATCATATTAACAACTTTTTCACTGTCATTATGAGATAACTTTACAGAACTATTGCTAAAAAAACCATAATAAGAAGTTAAATAAACGTTCGTTAAAACAGTTAACCCTAATTCAGACCAATCGTTATCATTTTCAACAGCACAACTTATCTTAGGAATAATTGGTTGCTCAAATGGTAACTCCACTATAGCTCCTTTTTCTCCATGCTCATCATAGGCACGTAAAAAACCAAACCAACTTATTCTTGAAAATTCTCTAATTACATTTATTGCCATTAAAAATACTGCATTACCCCAAAGCCCTTCCTTTGAATCACAAAATTCTTCGGAAAATATGAAGCTTGTTTTATAATTGCAATATATTGGACGAATTAAATAATCAGGAAGTACAACATTCAAAAATCTAGAACATTTATGTTTTCTTAAATTTTGCCAAGGTAAAAAATCGCTACTCTCTATAATTCTATTCAATCTGCGAATATCATGCATTATAACATCTAGATTATCCCCAAAAAATAATTCATCAAGACCTACCAACACTTGACATAAACAATGATCCCCCAATTCCCCCAATAACTGAGCAGTGTAAACATCATCAAAATCACTAAAACCTCGCTCCCATTCATCTAATAAATTCTCTTGTGATAAACGATGAGCTACAACAATCAAACCAAAAGGCAAGCCACCTGCTGTATTTAATTCTCTTGAATAGATTTTATAATATAAACTAGACCTTTTTATATCATATGATAAATTTAGGTCTTTTGAAATCTCGTTCCAAGAAATATCTAAAATCTTTATTTTTACCCTTGTTTTTGAATAATCTGTTAAGATTAATTGATAAAGGCTACGCCAATTAGATTCTAAATCTTTGAATTTTTTATGATTAATTATCGTTGATAACTGTTTGCTTATTTTTTGATCAATGGCTACTATTAGCTTAGAAATCTTTAATACAGAATCTGAAAATTCCATTAACCATTCCTCAAAAAACAAATCTACAATCAAGAAAGACATGATGCTATTAATAAAAATATTAACACACCATGCCTTTTATATAAATATAAATTAACCTGGAATATTAGCCACCATGCGTAAAGATGTTGAGAGTTCTTCCATTTGTAACCAAGGTTTTAAATAAGCAACAGCTGCATAAGAACCTGGTTTTCCAGGTTGTTCAACAACCTTTACTTCGGCCGCAGCCAAAGGATACTTAGCTTTAGCTTCATTACCGATAGCATTTGGATTTACATACTGAGAAATCCAAGAATTCATAGCTGTTTGAATTTCACCAGCATCCTTGCTAGAACCAATATAGTCTCTACCCATAACCTTTAGGTAATGAGCAATTCTACTACTTGCCATTGTATAAGGAATTCGCGCTGCAATTGCTGCATTTGCTGTAGCATCAGGATCTGTGTAAGTCTTTGGCTTGTGAGTTGACTGACCACCTAAGAATACTGCATAGTTTGTATTCTTATAATGAACTAATGGTAAAAATCCTAAATCACTTAATTCCTTTTCACGTTCATCAGTAATATTTACTTCTGCTGGACACTCTTGTAAAAGGTCGCCTGAATCTGATTTATAAGTGAAGTTTGGAAGGTTTTCTACTTTACCACCATTTTCAGCCCCACGAATGGCAGTACACCAACCACTTGAAGAAAATGCTTTAGTTAATAACAAACCATATTCATAAGCTGCATTACTCCATACAAATTGATTATCACCTTCAACTTTTGTTGAACCGTCTGCTCTGGTTGGTAATTCTTCAAATTCGAATTCCTTAACTTGTACCGTATTCTTTCCATAAGGTAATCTAGCTAGTGTTCTTGGCATGGTTAAGCATACATATCTAGATTCATCACTTGCTCTAAAAGAGTTCCAAGCAGCATAAGCTGGAGAATCAAAACCTGCTGCAACAGGCTTACCTTCAGAGAACTGATTAAATGATTTGTAATCAAACATTGAAGCATTTGTAGCAGCAATAAAAGGAGCATGTGCAGCAGAAGCAACTTCACCGATGTAACGAAGTAATGATACATCTTCGTCACCATAACCAAATTCATAGTCACCTAACAAAACACCATATGGAGCACCACCTGCAGTACCAAATTCTTCCTGGTAGATAGAATTAAATAAGTGACTCCTATCAATCGCTGGAGCATTTTCAAATTGATCAATCAATTCATCTTTAGTGTAATCACACATCTTAATCTTTAAACTAGGTCCTAGTTCACTGTTTTTTACAAGCTTTTGTAACCCTAACCAAGAACCTTCAAGCTTTTGAAATTTTGAATTTTGAATTACTTTTGATAACTGAGTAGAAATCTTTTTATCAATTTCAGAAATAGCTTTTTCTATTGTAGACGTTAAATTTTTATCCCAAGTAATAGTTCCGCTTAAAGCCTGCGAAGTCAAACTAGCTAATAAATCTTTTGTTTGATCAACAGGGGTCTGTGTAGTTGCCTCTAATGCTCTATCTAAGAAACTCAATGAACTTTCGGATGCTTGAGCTGTTGCAGTTTGTTGTTGTAATTCAGCCATTACTTATCTCCCCCTTCAATACCTAATTCCTTAGCTAAGTTTGCAATATTATCAGTATTTTCTAAAACTTCTTTTAACAACTTTTCTAAATCACGTGAACGATCCGCTTTGCTTAATAAAATTTTTAACTTTTGTCTAGTTTCTAATAATTGTTTTAAAGGTTCAACTTGCTTAACAACATTTTCTGGACTAAAATCAGCCATTGAATTAAATTTCAAATTTACTTCAAATTGAGTACCATCATCTGCAAGAGTATTATCTACCTTATAATTTAATACAGGAGCTACATCACTCATCACTTGGTCAAAATTATCTTTATCAACACCAACAAATTCGCGATCATCTACTTCAGTCTTTTCATTTTCAGGCTTATCTCCAGAAAACGAACCAAGAACCCCTACAACAAAAGGTAATTCCTTTGTTTCAGTAGCCCCATTTGTTTCCACATCATATGTAATACTTACTCTATTCTTACTTACACGCTTATGCTGAGCATTCATTGTCATGTCCGCACTCCTATTCAATTATAATATTATTTTTTTTGTATAATTACAAAAAACATACCTTAATCATTACTATAAATCTTACCAACTAATACCACCAGAATTATCTTCCTGCTTACTACTCTTACCCTGACCACCTGACTGATTTGAATCATCATTATCATTAGATAATCCTACAACTGTAAAGATTCTCTTACGAGTATCCTGTTCATCATTCATCAATTCGTTCATTAGTTCAGGTAATGACATATGTCCCCACCTTATAGCCTTTTCAATCAAATAAGACACAGGACTGTGTGGCTCCGATGTTTTAAAATACGTTGCAATATTTTGTAACTCCTCGAAAATCTGTTCTCGTGTCACCCCATTATTTTTTGCTAATAAAGCAAAAGATTGGGCATTTGTTGTTACTACTGCGGTATTCAATGAAACAGTAGCTTGATTAGCTTGACTAACAACTTGCGATTCAGTGTTTACATTTTCTTGAGTCTCATTTATTGTATCACTATTTAAATCTTGTTTAATATCTTCTATGGCAAAATCTGTTATAAAACTTAAAACTTTTAACATTTTATCTAAATGATTAATGATAAATGAAAAGTTTGGTAAACTAACACCGTGAGATAAACAAGTTGTATTTAAAAATTTGTAAACTTCTTCAAAATCTTGTTTGCATACCTTTATCGTATTAATTAACGTTTGTAATTCATTTTTGTTACTATTTACAAATTTATTTAAATCTTGCTTTAATTTTAAGCATTCACCTTTATTTTCCGCACTTTGATACTTAAAGTATGTTAAATCAGATACTAAAGCAATTTGTGATAGAGGAGCATACAAAATGCTATCATTTTCTCCAGTACCTATCATTTGATTAAATGATAATGTTTTAAACTCTACAATCTCTTTAGATTTTCCTGCTTCATCTTCAGATTTTAAACTGCTTTCAGGTAAATTTGGATTTAAGTCATTAAAATGTTCTAATACTAAGAATTTTAATAGTGAAACTGTATTTTTAAAACCGTCTAATGAATTATCTACATAAATCTGAGATACCATTAACCAAGATAATAATTCTATATCTTTTGTTTGATTCTTAAAAGTATCGATTAACGCATCTGAAAGATTTTTCCAACTTTCTTTATTAATCTCTGTTAATTCTTCAATTTCACTTTCATCAGGAGTTTGTAAGAGACGACGTGAAGCACTATTTGCAACATTATAAATATTACGTAACGATCTAAATGCTTGACGATCTAGTTTTAAATACGTACCACAAAAAGAATTATCAGAAATAGGCTTTTTTAGTTCTTCTAAAATTTTTTCATTTATTATCATATTAATCTCACTAAATCGTACTTTTATCAGAAGGTAAACAAAGATTACTCTTTGCTTACCTTTATTTTAAACTATCTTCAATACCAGAAGTTAATGCAGATGTTGCTAAGTTGAATGTTACTTCACCTGAACTATTCATCGCTCCATTATCATCTACTGCAAAACTTTGTGTTATTTCTGAGTATGCTAATGAAAATGTTTCTGTCGGTGTTTCTTCTTCATTCGCTTCTACATCATATGTACACATACGTACATTTGATAACTTGATTTCATAATACTTTACTACACCAACACCTGTTGACGCTTCTTTTGTGAACGCTATCTCTACTTTCTGACCTTCTTCACCTGGTGAAAAGAAGAAACTTAACAACTTGTCTGATGCCCCATCCAATTTTCTTGTTATTGTTATCGGTGCTAACTTATTTAATCCACTTTCCTTCTTCTCTGCTGACCATTCTATTGTTTCTACATTAAACCATTCACCTTCTGCTTTTAAACCATCAGCCGCTAATTTGTCAGGATTTAATACACCTGTTAATGATGCAGAACCTGCAACCTTTACATCAACTATACGCATTATTACATTAGACATTTTCGTATACCTCTTTAATCCTTCTTAAACTGCCCAGCTTCTAATACCCCTGTAGGTATATCAAAGATTGTCGCCGCACCTTCTGTTAATTTGCCTACAACATCTTCTGTCTTGTGGGTTATTCCTATCTTCGTAAATGCTATTTCCATTTCTGATTCCGGTTTAGCATTATTGCTTAGGTTTTCTGTATAAGAAACTATCCTTGCATTTGTTAATTCTACCTTGTAGTAAGTTACTACCCCCTGACCATCTTTCTTTGGCTTGGTAAATAAGAAGGTTATATTCTTCCCCTTTGTATTATCAAATTTAAATACACTTGTTAGTAACGCGTTTGCTGCACCATCTAATTCCCTTGTTATTGTTACTGTCTTTATGGACCCAATTCCTGAATCTCGATTGTTCATGTTCCCTACGTTCATGTTAACGTTTCTGGTTGCTCCCCATGCATATGACTTTACTGCCATATATACTTCACCATTTGGGTCCTTAATTGTAGCTACACCTGATGGTTTGTAGCCCTTGATATTCATATAAATATTAGCCATTTTTGTTCACCTCTGCCTTCTTTTACTTTATATTACTTCCTGATTTTAACTTACCTTCATCTAAGTTATACTCTACAATATCAGGAGCTGCATCAGTAGGTAAAACACCATCTATACCAGTACTTAAATATGTTGATACTATATCTGAATAGCTGAATCTTACAACTTCTACTGGGGTATAACCTTCTTCATCATCACCTTCTGTGCTTACTTCATAACTAACAACTCTTGCATCATCTATTGTTACTATTCTTTGGCTTGCTATACCTGAACCATCTGTTTCTGGTGTTCCAAAAATAAAATCTACCACACGTCCTTTCTGAGGTTTAAATAAGATTGTATTTAAACAAGGTGTTAATCCATCAACCTTTTTAGTTACTTCTATTTCACCTGCAACAACTTCTCCACAATCTGAATTGTTTGAATTTCCGATATCCATGTTGATTGTTCTTGTTACACTCCAAGTTACTGAATCTACAGCTACTGTTGCATCACCTTTGCCAGGTTCATTGGTTACTTTACTGAGTGTTAATGCACCTTTTACATCTTTAAAACCATGCACACACATATATAATGAGTCCATTGCTACCCCCGAATAAAATGTAAATAATCTGTTTGTTTA
>JBJFGR010000013.1:0-24387 GCA_051892875.1 Succinivibrionaceae bacterium | reverse complement strand
TCCGTTCCGCCACTAATTTTATACACGAAGGAGCTTTTAGCTCCTTTTTTTGTTTGTGTATCTTTTCATATTTGTTTGTATTTTGACTATTTTTTTTAATTTTAATAGATTGTTTGATTTTTCTGTTTACAAAACATTATAATATATTTATTATATACGAGATTTTATTGTTTTTAATTATTCTTTTTATATTGTTTTGTTTTATATAGTCTTTGTTTAAAATGTTTATTATTTTATGTATTTAAATAAACTAAAAATGTTATCTTATAATATTTTTATTATATGATTATCTTTAAGTATTTTTACAATTTATTTAAATATATAAAATATTAAGCTTTTATTTTATTAAAATTTATTAATTGAGGAGTTTATAATGCCTGTTGTATTATCTAAAAAGTCTAATGCACCAAAGCCAGGAACTAGCAAATGGAGTCAGGAACGTAGACTAGAATTTATTGATTACAGATTATGTTGGAATGGTCATATAAATCGTTCAGATTTAGTTGATTTTTTTGGAATTTCAGTTCCTCAATCTTCTCTTGATCTTTCTAAATATCTAGAAATGGCTCCTGGTAATTTAGTTTATGATAGACATTATAAGTTGTATGTTCGTTCTAGCAAGTATAAGCCTTTGTATAAAATTTGCCAGCCTGCTTCATATTTAAATGATTTGTATTTAAATGCTATGGGTAATTTGAACCCTCAATCAAATTATCTTGATAAAGCTCCTAATGTTGCTTGTTTTATGCCTCCAAAGAGACATATTGATTTTGATGTTTTGTCAAATATTGTTTATTGTATTAATAATCATAAGGCAATTCGTATTTCTTATCAATCAATGAGTTCTTTAGAGCCTTCTACACGCTTAATTTCACCTCATTCTTTTGGTTTTGATGGAATAAGATGGCACGTAAGAGCTTATTGTCATTCTAAGGATACATTTAGAGATTTTGTTTTATCTAGAATTTTATCTACTGGTAAAGTTGAAGAATCTCCTGTGGATCCAAACGAGGATATGCAGTGGAATTTTATTGTTTCTCTTCACATTATGCCAAATCCGTATTTATCAGATAGTCAGAAGAAGGCTGTTGAATTAGATTATGGAATGGAAAATGGTGAAGTTGTATATAAGTGTAGACAAGCTTTATTATTTTACACCTTACAAACTTTGAATTTAAGAATTGATGATAATGATGATATTGAAAAAGCTGAACCTTATAAATATCAAGTAGTTTTGAAAAACAAAAAGGATATTGCTATTTTAAGTAATTTTGAAGACTAGTACTTAGTTTGGCTTAACCATATTAAAATATGGTTAAGCTTCTTATATCTTTTATCCTAGTTGATTATTTAAATTTTTAATAAAGGTTATAGCTTCTTTTATATTAAAATTTTTAGTACCATATTGTAGTGTTAACAATTCTTCAGAAAGCAAATGATCATACTTTTCAAGTTCTATATTGACAACTTTTTTTGCTAATTCTTGTTCTTTTGGCATTTCATTATTTAGTAATTTATTAATTGCTTGTTTTAAATTGTATAAAGAACCTCCTTCAATAAATATGCAACTTCCATTTTTTTTAGCTTTTATGTTTTGAGTTTTGAGTAGTTGGATAATAGTATTAATAATGGTATCGCCTTTCCATGTAAATATTCCGATGCCATGTTTATTTTCAATGTAATTTTTTTTATCTAATCCGTATTTAAAAAATGCATTTTTTCCGATTAAATAGTGTTCTTTTGCTATTTTGTCTAGGTATACAGGTGGTGAATTTTTTAAATATAGTTCATACATTTTTTCACGTATTGCATCGTGTATTGCCCCAATTCCTCCATCTAAAATTAAAGGAGATGTTTCTTGATTATAATTTTTTACTAAAATTTGATGTTTTTCATTATTTACAAAAATAACTTCCCAGCCTTTTCCTGCAAATAAGAAAGTATCTCCTATGGATAAGGGTTGAACTAATGGTATTGTTCCAATCTTTGTTCCGTTGTTGTCTATGGTATATTCTTCGTGGTCTTTGAAGGAACTATAGAAACTATAGTTTGATATTAACTTTTCCCCGTTTAATCCCAATACTAACTCTTTATTATTCATTTGGGTAATCAAATCTTTTTGGCCAAGGCATCTTAGTAGGTCAGCATAGTTTTTTTGAGATACAATATTGAATGGTCCTGTTTTGCATAATAGCAACCATAATTTTTGAGCACTAACACTTCCATATTGGGTAATAACACTAAGTGTTTGTTGTATTAGTGTAGATAGTGCGTATTCTTGTTTTGTAGGAGGTTCGAACCATCTATTTAATACTAATTCGATCATAGCGGTAGATAAAAAGGTTTCATCACATAATTCACTTGAAATAGTATTTGCGCTAGTATTATTTACAGTAATTTCTGGAATAAATAATCTTAAGATAGCTGTTTTATCTCTCCGACCTGCTCGCCCTATTCGTTGTCTTAAACTTGCTACGGACTGCGGAGCTTGAATTTGAGATATGGATGTTATATCACCTATGTCTATTCCTAATTCTAGAGTTTGAGTGCATATAGCAGTAGTGGGTAGTCTTCCTTCTTTTAATCTGTTTTCAATACTTTCTCGAATATCTTTTGAGAGACTGCTATGGTGAGTAAAAAACTCATTTGGTAAATTGTTTTGTTCTGATAATTTATTTAGAGTAGTTGTGATGTATTCAGCACAAGATCTACTATTTACAAAGACAAGATTAGAGCTTCCTCTACAAATTTTAAATATATCAATAGCTATATTTTTATAGTTCCCAATTTTTTCTTGTTCTAAAACTGATATATCTTGTTTATATCCTTTTATTTGTAGTTTTATTCCTTTTTTATTTTCGTCACCTTGTATAGTATAAATTGTGTTATTTGAGTTAGGTCGCAACCATTTTTTTACAGCATTAATATTACTTAGAGTTGCACTTAAAGCAATTCTAGGGATGCTTCTATTGGTCATTATTTCTAATCTATGAAGTAGACTTAGCAGTTGATAACCTCTTTGAGTGCCTATAAAGGCATGGAATTCGTCTATAATTAGGTATTTAAGATTTTTAAAAGAAGATGTACACCATTGGTTATTATTCATAAACAAAGATTCTAATGATTCAGGTGTAATTAGTATTATACCTGAAGGATTGTTAATTGTTTTTTTCTTATGACTGTGATTAATATCTCCATGCCACGGAGTTACCTTTATATTTAAAAAATCACCTAAAGGCTCAATTCTTTTTGCCTGGTCATTAATAAGAGCTTTTAGTGGACTAATATATAAAATTTGAACACCTTCAGTTTTATTATTTAAAAGATTAGTGCAAGCAGGTAAAAGAGCTGCTTCTGTTTTTCCGCTAGCAGTAGCTGCACTAATGATTACATCGTCTTTACCTTTTATAATTATGGGAATTGATTTTTCTTGAATATCGTGTAGTTTTTCCCATCTTTGCCTATATAACCATTTTATCACTAAGGGGTGTAGTAAATTTATATTTGTATCCATTTTATATTTCTTTTAAGTGCTGATATCTAACGAAAAAGGACTTTAATAAGTCCTTTAATCTAATAATTGAAAAGCTATATCAATTATAATGAAAATGTTGATAAATCATCGGAGTTATCGCTTTCGTCATCATCAATATTTAAATCACTGCTTGAGTCTGTATCTAATGATATATTGATATCCTTTAGCAAATCTTGCCATCTTATTTCCTGATTTTGTTCTAATATAGATAAAAAATCAACAAAGGCTTTTATTGTATTTCGAGGAGTTTTGAAATATGATTCGCCAATTATTTTTGAACAATGATAGAGAAATTGAGGTAAAGCTTCATCAGGTACGAGATACTTCGATTCATCGTAATAAGCAAAAACCTTTCTTAAATTATCTAATAACACATATAACTCTTCTGGTGTTAAGTTATTTAAATACATTACGGGACCACTTAAATCATTAATTCCCACTGTTTTTGCGAATGAATTTGGGGCCAATCTTGAACGTAATGCTTCGTAACTAAATAAACCTTTTCTAGGATCTTCTAGAAAATCAGGAGTACCACCCATGATAAAACCAAGACCACTTACAGTACCTTGCAAACAGTCGTTGATAATACGAAGAATTTGTTCGTAATTAGCTTCACGAGAACGAATATTGTATATTTTATAAAGATTAACCATTTCATCCATACAGATAATTAAACCTTTATAACCAGCAGCCTGAACAAAAGAACTTAGCAGTTTATAAAAATCATATACAGAAGCATCATCAATGATAGTTCTTACGCCAAGTTCATTTTTTGCTTCAATTTTTGTATGATATTCACCACGTAACCATTTGATAGCACAGTTCATTAGATCTTGATTACCTGTATCATATCCTTTCCAATAAGCTTGAATAACTAATGAAAAATCAAAACCGCCAACGTAATCATTTAAAAATGCTAGCTTATTTTTTATCACAGTTTGACAATCTTGTTTAGTTTCTTCTGCCTCAGCGCGAGCATTTGTGATAAACTTTTCTACTATTGAGTTAAGTGCGTTTCCGTCTGGTTTTGCTCTTGTTGAAATGTTTTTTGATAATTCTTGGTAGAGATTTAAAGCTTGACCATTAGTTGCCTGGAGTCTTCTGTCAGGGGCTAGATCTGCAACCATTGTTACAAGCCCTTTTTCTAGGGCAATATTTTTTACTAACTGTATGAAAAAGCTTTTACCTGCACCAAAATCTCCAACAATAAGTTTGAATGTACTTCCTTTATCAGCTACACAATCTAAATCTTTAATAATTGCTGATACCTCTTTTACTCTTCCTACTTGAATATACTGCAAACCTGATCTCGGAGTTACCCCAGATCTTAATGATTGAATTATAGCATCTCTTTCTCTAGGTCTAAGCTTAAAAGCCATTTGATTCATCCTATATAAATAACTTATTAAGAATAATTATATTTTTATTGCATGTATTTGCAAATTATTTTTTTGATCCACTGATTCGGCACCATTCATCTTTATATATGATAGAATCGATATTGAACCATTGAGAATAAATATTTTTCATTTCATCTGCTTGTGTATCAATTATACCACTGATAGCAAATAAACCTCCTTTTTTCACCATGTTTGCAATTGTTGGTGCTAATTCTCTAAGAGGTCCTGCTAAAATATTGGCAACAAGAACGTCTGCTTGTAGATTTTGAGGTTGGTCTTTTGGTAGATATAATTCAATTTTTTCATGTACACCGTTTCTTGTAGCATTGTCTAGGCTAGCATCTATTGCTTGTTGGTCAATATCAATACCTACAACTTTGTTGGCTCCTAACTTAAGAGCACTTACCGCAAGAATACCAGAACCACAACCAAAATCAATTACAGATTTATTTGTTAAATCTATACTATCTAACCAATTTAAACACATAAAGGTTGTAGGGTGGGTTCCTGTTCCGAAAGCTAATCCAGGATCTAACATAACATTGACAGCATTAGTGTCAGGAATATCGCACCAACTTGGACAAATCCATAGTTTAGTACCACATTTTATTGGTTTAAATTGATCCATCCATTCTCTAACCCAATCTTTATCTTCTAATTGTTCAACCTTATAAGTAACACTATCTTGATAATGTTCATAAATGAAGTCGGTAATAGGTTTGGGATTAACATCAGCTTCAAATAATCCGATTACAGTTGTTTTTGTCCAAAGTATTGTTTCTCCTGGTAAGGGTTCATATACAGGATTGTCTACAGTATCCATAAAAGTAACGCAAGCGGCTCCAAAACCAGATAGAATGGTACTAATTTTTTTAGCTTTTTTTTCAGTTGTACCAATTTTTATTTGAATCCAAGGCATAATTTTATCCTATAATTTATCAAATGGTAATTCATATTTAGTGATTTTCTTATATCTTGTTTCTAAATCTATTAATAGCCTTTGAGCAAAATATATTATTTGAGAATAAATGATATCAGCATGTTTCTTTAATTGAATAATGAATATGAATTCATCTTCTGTGGAGTATTGATATGAGATTATAGCTGATATTTCTTTAAAATCATTAGTATGAATTTGTTTTTTATTTAATATTGTGAAATATAATTTATCGTCTTTAAGTTCTAAATGTTGGATATTATTGAAACCACCTATTTGTTTTATTAAAAAGAATACAAATGAACTGTAATCTTGTGATTCGTTATTATTATCTGAGATATCAATGATAATAGGTTTTAGTATTCTTAAATTTTGTTTATTATGTTGTATGTATTTTTTCTTTTTTTCTATTGTTAGTAATGTAAAAAAGTAGTTTGCTAAAAAAACTAAAGAACTGTATAGCCAAAATAGTTTATTACCATCTAAAATATGACCTAAAACATGACTGTATTTTTCAAAACAATTATATGATAACAGCATATTCAAATCTAGATAGTATGACAAAGTATAAAATACAAGGCTTAATATTAGAAATATTCCGTAAATCGCTGGATACATCCATAATATGTAAATCAGTATTAGGCTTAAGGCATAAGTATTGTTTGCTGATAAAATACTAGTAATTAATAATAAAAAATGAAACAATCTTCTTTTAGGTTTTTGTTTAGTAATAAGAGCTAAAATAATTCCTGGGATTGCAAAAAAATTAATAATAATTGATGTTGCATAAAAAGTTTGTGTAATAGTTGATTTTTCATCAATTCTGCGAATATCTAAAATAAAATCACCAAAACCAAAGGTTTTTGTGAATTGGTATATTAGTCCATATATAAATGAGTAGCTGTCGTTATATACTTTTTGAATATAGGCAATATTGATAATGCTTTGGATGTAGTTATGTAAAATGACAGTAGAAACACCTAATAAAAAACTGATACCAACAATAAATATAATAGATAGACTGTAGTTTGCATAAAAAATTGATTTTATGCTGTTATTATTTTTATGTTTGGGTATTAATATACAAGCTGTTAAGGGGGCTAAAAATACCGATGGCAATGATGACATAAAGTATGTAGAATTAAATACAGATATTGTATAATTAATCAAATAGAAAGAAAGTATAGTGCATGAAATTAGCCATTTTTTGTTGCTTGTAGGTAATATATATACCAAAGTACAGGCAAAAAATAAACAAAGTAGCATTGAATGATTATTTATAAAACCATTTAATGCTAGTAATACATCACCAGTAGAGAACGATTGTATCGTAAAGCACAATATCGGTAAAATTACTAATATAATTCTATTTTGGATATTAATTGACATGTAGATTTAAAAATAAAAATTATTTTATGAGTAACGATGCATTTTACCATAAAATCGTTTTTTTTAAAAAACAAATAATATTTTATCACTAATTTATATTATGAAAATTGAACATAGAAAATCTGATAATGATAAAGATTTAGCAAAGGAATGGAATTTAGATCCTATATTTGCAAATTTATTCATAACTAGAGGTATAACCACAAAATCTGATTTGATATATGACATTCAAAATCTATTGCCTCCTACATTAAAAGGAATAGATGAGGCTTGTTGTATATTAGCAGATGCCATATCTTTAAATAAAAAAATAAGAATAATTGGCGATTATGATACTGATGGTGCAACAAGCACAGCATTAGCAATGCGTTTTTTTCAGGAAATATCATATAAAAATGTGGATTATTATATCCCTAACAGACATGAAGAAGGTTATGGAATAAATAATAATATAGTAAAAAAAGCTAAAGATGATAATGTTGATTTGATTATAACTGTTGATAATGGTATTTGTGCAAATGAATCGATTAATTTAGCAAGAACGTTAGGAATAGATGTTGTGGTGACGGATCATCATATACCATCTAGAGCATTACCTAATGCTAATGCTATTGTAAATCCTAAGCAGAATGACTGCCCATTTCCGTCTAAGAATCTCGCAGGTGTAGGTGTTATTTTTTACGTTTTAATAAAAGTAAGAACAGAGCTAAAATCAAAAAAATTTTTTGAAAAAAATAATATTGCTATTCCAATAATGTCTAATTATTTAGATTTAGTTGCTATTGGAACAATATCAGATATGGTTCCTCTTGATTATAATAATAGACTTATGGTTAATTATGGAATAGGTTTAATTAGAAAAAAAACTACATCTAAAGGGGTGGAACATTTAATTAGAATTAATGGTGGTAATTGTGCAAATTTTAAAAGTTCAGATATTAGCTATGTTATTTCTCCATTGTTAAATTCAGCAGGTAGAATAGCTGAAATGAAGTATGGTGTAGATTGTTTGTTGGCAAAAGATGTAAATGAAGCAAAGGTTCAGGCAAATATTTTATATGCTTTCAACAATAAACGTAAAGATATTGAAAAGCAAATGATGTCGGATGCTTTATTTCAAATCTCAAATCAAAAACAAATAAAATCAAGTATTATTGTTTATGGAAAAGAATATAATGTCGGTGTAATTGGTATTATTGCTGCGAAGTTAAAAGATAAATACGGGGTTCCTGTTATCGTATTTGCTCCAATAAATGATAATAAATTAGCGGGATCTGCAAGATCTACAGATTACTATCATATTCAAGAAGGTTTAAGTAGAATTAATGATGAACATCCTGAGTTGTTATTAGCTTTTGGTGGGCATAAAGGAGCTGCAGGATTGACTATCGATGCTGATAATTTATCAGTTTTTAAAGAAATTTTTGATAAAGATCTTACAAAAAATAGAAACTTATTAAAGGATGAAGAGCCTATATATATTACCGACGGGGCGTTACCTAATGTTTATTTTTCACCAAGTTTTGTGAGAGCTGTAGTTTTTGATCAACCTTGGGGAATGGATTTTCCAAGTCCAAATTTTGATGGGATATTTTATGTATCTCGTCAAATGATGGTTAGCGATAAATTACTTAGTTTCAATCTAAGATTGGATAATGGTAACGAGGTCAGAGCTGTATATTTTAATTATGATAAAGAATTGTGGAGTAGTCAAAGGGCTAGAGTTATTCAAGCAATATATAGCTTTGATGCTTGTAGAAATAGCAATGATTCTAGTTTTAATTTGATTATAAGAGAAGCAAAAATTATTCAGACTTTTTAATCAAAATTGAGGATTGTATTATCCTCAATTAAAAATACAAAACACTATTCATTTTTTCTTTGATGATTTTTGTCAGCTAACCAATTAATTGCATTATTAACTGCTTCGCTTACTTGATCTTCCATGTTTTGTAATTCTTTGTCTGATGTAAAATATAACATATCAACACCATATCTAATATAGTAAGCTGGTAATTGATTTAGTGATAAACAAAACAAGTCTGTAAGATAATCTTGATCTTTTGTTAAAGTTAGTTCTAAAGCATCAATATGTTTTGATACCAAAGTTTCATAGTAGTTATGTATTTCACCAATTTTACTCATTAAAAAATCTCCATTCATGCAACCTATATATTATAGGTTGCAATGATATTTTAAATCAGTGATATTCTTAAAAAAATTACTTTTTGATATTTAAGTTTTCTGCATACATAGCAGCACCGATAATTCCAGCTGTATTAAGAGTTTTTGCAGTGGTTATAGGTGTGTGAATTGTAATTTTATCACTGAATTTTTCAAAATGTTTTGAAGCACCGCCACCAAGAATAATTAAATCAGGGTTAAAGAGAAATTGAATTCTGTTTAAGTATTTATTAAACCTTTTGCCCCATTTTCCCCAAGTTAAATCTTGACTTTGACGAGCGAAATCTGAACAATAAGCTTCAGCTTTCATATCGTTTAGAATTAAATGACCGAGCTCAGTATTAGGTAGAAGATGTCCATCCACAAATAATGCTGAACCTAAACCTGTTCCTATCGTAATCATCATTACAACACCTGGTACATCTTTACCAGCACCAAATTTGATTTCTGCTATACCAGCAGCATCAGCATCATTTAGTACATAACAAGGTTTTTGAACAGTTTCAGTAAATAATTTTTCAACAGGAGTGTTGATCCAGGTTTTATCGATGTTAGCAGCAGTGTATGCGACACCGTGGTGTACTGTAGCAGGAAAACCACATCCAATAGGACCATCGAATTCAAATGTTGAAACCAATTCTTTTAAGGTGTAAGCAACTGCTTCTGGAGTAGCTGGTTTTGGGGTTTCTATACGAATACGTTCACTAACAAGTTCACCTTTTTCAGTATCTACTAAAGCACCTTTTATTCCAGAGCCTCCAATATCAACTCCTAATGTAATCATAATTTACCTCGTTCAAATTTTTTGTATAACCATTCATTATTCTTAATATTAAACGATAATAACTTTTCTTTGTAAAAAAAATATAAACTTAGTGTGACAAATGACATTTATTTATAAAATTTTACAAAAAATTTAAATGATTTAATTTTTTCTTATAATTTTTTCAGCTTGCTCAATATGCCAATCTAATTTTGGACTAATTCCTTTTAAATTTATAATTAATGGAAGAAGTTTTATTTTGTTTTCACTATTAGTAGAGGCAACAACAATATTTCTCATAAAATTTTCGTAACCTATTCTTAATATAGGAGAACCAGCAAAAATTTTTTTAAAATCATTGTTAGTTATTTTTAATAAATTAAAAAAATTAAGAAACTGATTATCATATCGATTTTTAAAATCAATTTCACTATCTTGTTCATATAAAGGCTTGTTGAAAGGACAATGCCATTGGCATTCATCACATCCATAAATTTTATTACCAATTTTTTTCCAAAATTCTAGGGGGATAATTCCTTTATTTTCTATGGTTAAAAAAGAAATGCACTTATTTATATTAATTCCATGGTTCTGTAGAGCGTTAGTTGGACATTTGTAGATACAATTTTTACAATTTAATGGACAATTAAAATTTATTTTTATTGTAGAATCTTGAATATTTTCATTAGATTTGATTTTTTTTACAATTTCATTATTTATTAAATTTTTATTTATAAGTAATTCGCCTAAAAATACCATTGAACCGATATGAGGTATACGAATTAATTGATTTTTACCTCTAAAACCTAAATTTCCAATTTGTGCAAAAAATTGTTCATAAAATGGTACGCTATCTGTTATGGCTCTGTACTTAAGATCTGGGATTATATCTTGTAATTTAAGACCTATATATTCTAATTTTTTTTTGACTGTTTTGTGGTAATCGCGACCACGGGCATAGATACTAATATTCCCTTGATTTGAATTGTTAATATCTATATTTTGTTCGGATAAACCAAGTTTATATGAAAGAGCGATACTAATAACGTTTTGACAATTTTCAAGAATGAGACTAGGGTTATTTCTGACATCTTCGTTTTTTTTGAGATAATTTAAATCTTGAGGTAGTTCATTAATAAATCTCTTTTCATAATCAATTTGACCATACGAAGCTATTTTGCTTGATATAATGCTTAAAGAACAGATATTTAGTTTGTCAGATGTTTCTAAAAGAGTATTATATACTTTTTTTAATAAATTATTTGATAGCGAATTTGTAGGTGTAGAATTATTCATGCAATATTTCAATAATGAAAAAATAGAAAATCAACAAGGTTTTTACCTTAGTAATATATTATTAGATTTAGGCCAGACACGTCAATTAGAAAGTATATATTTATCATCTGAAAAAGATGATTATAAATTAATGCAGCAAGCTGCTTCTGCAATATTTAAAAAGATAATAGAAGAATATAAATTTGATAAAAATGTTATCATATCTATTTTTGTGGGTAGCGGAAATAATGGCGGTGATGGTTATGAAATAGGTTCTTTGTTTTTAGAAAATAATTTTAAAAACATTTCCGTAATAGAAGTAGTTTCTCAAAAAAGTGGAATTGCTGCTAATTTTGCAAAGCAAAAATATATTAATAAAAAGGGTAAGATTGTTTTTTTCAAAGATTTCTATCAAAATAATAGTAAATGTGATGTTATTATTGATGCAATACTTGGTATAGGTGTAAAAACTAATCCTAGTGGAAAAATTAATCAAAATATTATTGATGCTATAAATTTTATAAATAAGCAAAAAGATTCAGAAATTATAAGTGTGGATATTCCAAGTGGTTTATTAACAGAAAATGGAATGTTATTAAATGATACAGCTGTGGTAGCTGATTGTACTATAACAGTTTTTACCTCAAAACTTGGTCTTTATTTAGGGTTTGGTAAAAATCATATTGGAAAAGTTTTTGTAGTTTTAAACCATGAACTAGCAAACTTTGAAGAGGTTTGTAAAGAATTAACAAAGCAGAATATTTATATAAAGTTGGATGTTAATTATGTAAAAAGATTTATTCCTAAAAGAACTAATTGTGCTCATAAAGGTGATGCTGGTAAATTATTATTACTTGGTGGCAATAAGGGATATGAAGGGGCTTTAATTATTTCTGCTTTAGGGGCCATTAGAACAGGAATTGGTTTATCATGTGCTATACCCTTATCTGGAAACCCATTTGTGTTTAATATTATTAATCCTGTAATTATGACATCTTGTGTTGAAAATATTTATGAGAAGTTTTTATGGGCAGATAGCATAGTTTTTGGTCCAGGGCTTGGAAAAATTGAAATAAACGATAGATTTATAACTATATTAGAGTCTTCAAAACCAAAAGTTGTTGATGCAGATGGATTAAATTTTATAAAAAATTACAATATAAAATGTGGTGACAACACCATTTTTACACCACATATTAAGGAAGCTGCTTCCTTGTTAAATATTTCTACAAAAGAAGTTTTAGAAAATCCAATAAAATCTGCCCGAGATATTTCATTAAAATACAATGGAGTTTGTGTATTGAAATCAGCAACTACAATTATAGTTGATGCTCATAAAAATTTAGGGAATAGAGTTTTTATCGCACCTGTTGGTGTTAGTGGAATGGCAAGTGGTGGTATGGGGGATTTGTTGACGGGAATTATTGGAACATTTTTAGCTCAACAATGTGATTCATTAACAGCGGCTTGTTTGGGTGTTGTTATTCATGGAACAGCAGGTGAAATATGTGCAACTAAAGAAGGTAATTTAGGTATATGTGCGATGGATTTAATTCCATATATAAGGGGGATAATAAACAATTGACAATAATTTATAAATAGTTTGTAATGTATATTAAATATTTATAGGTATAAGTAATGAATAAAATTATTTCAATAGGTCAAGCTGCAAAAATATTAGGTGTTCATGTACAAACTTTACGCAATTGGGAAAGAGCAGGACGATTAGTTCCTGACAGTGTATCTCCAGGTGGTACGAGGAGATACAATCTTGATAAAATAGTTTCTATAAGTGGAAAGGAAATACCTATAAAGGCAGATAATCGGTATACAATAGCTTATGCTAGAGTCTGTTCTCATGAACAAAAAGAAGAAATGGATAGACAAGTTCAAGTTCTAGAATTGTACTGTTCAGAGCACGGTTATAAGTTCGAACTTATAAAAGATTTTGGTTCAGGAATTAACTACTATAAAAAAGGATTATCCACTCTTATAAACAAAATAATAAATGATGAAGTTAGACGTCTTGTTATTACCCATAAAGATAGATTATTACGTTTTGGATCTGAACTAGTATTTTCTATTTGTGAAGCTAAAGGTGTAGAATTAGTAATTATCAATAATGGTGATGAACCATCTTCATTTGAAGAAGATTTAGTAAAAGATGTTTTTGAAATTATTACTGTATTTTCAGCAAGATTGTATGGAAGTAGAAGTAAGAAGAATAAAAAGCTTATAGATAATTTACAGAATTGTGTAAAAGAGTTAAATAATGAATAGCAATAAGAAGTATTATTTACCAACAGATAATGATACTGTTTGTTTAGGTAGAATTATCGGAAAAGAATGCCCTTTAGACATGACTATTTATTTAGATGGTAATTTAGGTGCTGGAAAAACAACTTTTACAAGAGGGTTTATTCAAGAGTTAGGTTATAATGATGTTGTAAAAAGTCCAACATATACTTTGGTAGAATCTTATAAGATTGGTGACAAGTATATATACCATTTTGATTTATATAGATTGTCAGATCCAGAAGAATTGGAAATGATGGGGATTAGAGATTATTTTACACATGATTCAATAAGGATTATTGAATGGGCTCAAAATGGTGAAGGTTTTTTACCTGGAGCTGATTTAATTATAAACATTGAATATGAAGGTTCTGGACGTTTAGTAACAATAATTGGTAATACTAACAAAGGAAGAGAATTTGTATCAAATTTAGATTTAGAACCTGTTTTTAAAATTAGGCAATAATGAATTAAATTAAATAGAACAGATGTATTGACATGTCTTATATTAGAATATTTTTAACTTTTATTTGTTTATTTTGGTGTGTAAATTTTGCAAATGCTAATGATGTTGTTAGTATAAGAGCTTATGAAGATACTGAAAAAACTAGAATTGTTTTTGATATGGAGAGTATGCCTACATATCAATATTCATTAAGCAATGAAAATAAGCAATTAGAGGTTCGTATACTTGACATAAAAGATCCTTTAAAAAAATATGGAATTGTAAAAATAACATCTAAAAGTTCTATATATAAGGTTTCTAGAGGAAGAAGAAAATCTGAAATTATTTATATATTTTATTTTAAAGAACCTTTAAAACCTATGATTTTTGCTTTAAAAGGTGAAAGTAGACAAAATCCCCGTTTAGTTGTAGATATTCCGAATACTGCTAGCAAACAAAACAACTCAATAGTTCCAAAAGTTGATGAATCTAAAGATAGTAATGATAAGAAACAAGATCAAGAAATTGCAGATCTTGAAGCTGAATTATTTGATACCTTAAATAATAAAGGTGATGCAGATGTAAATAAACCAATAGAATCTGTTGAAAAGGTAATGGCTAGACCTGAACCGCCTCAACCTAAAAATATAGTAAAAAAACAATATGATTCGTGTAATGTTGTAATAGATCCAGGGCATGGTGGTAAGGATCCAGGGGCTATTGGTAATAGTGGATTAAAAGAAAAAAATGTAACCTTAGATATATCTAAAAACTTAATGTTATATTTTAATGGTGATAAAAAAATTAATGGTTATTTAACAAGATCTAATGATACTTTTATTGAGTTAGGTATGCGCTCAGAAATAGCACGAAAGAAGAAGGCTGATATATTGATATCAATACATGCAGATAGTGCAGCAAATAAAAGTGCTCGTGGAGCTTCTGTTTTGGTTTTGGCTCCTAATAGAGCAAAAAGAGAAAACAATAAGTTAGAACAAGATAAGGAAAAACAAAAGAAATTATTAGGTGGCGCGGGTGAAATGATAACCACTATTTCTCAAAATAATCCCAATATTAATGTTGCTGATTGGATTATTGAAATGTCATCAGATACATCTATTTATTACGGAAGAGAACTTGCAAAAAATATTTTGTTTAGTTTGTCTTCTGTAGCTAATTTACATAATAGTAAACCTATTGATAGGTCTTTGGCTGTGTTAAAAGCTCCAGATATACCTTCTTTATTAATTGAGACTGGTTATATCTCTAACTATGATGAAGAAAGATTATTGGCAACCCCGAAATATCGACGAGAAATTGCATATGCAATATATCAAGGTATAAAAAAATTTATAAATAATAATGAAACTGTTTGTATGCACAAAAATTCTAGTTTATCTGCAAATGAAAGTTCATCTCGAACAATTGTGTATGAAGTAAAGAAAGGTGATTCCTTAAGTAAAATTGCCCAAAAGTATAATGTTTCAATAGAAGAAATAAAAAAATTGAATAACATAAAGAGCAATCAAGTAAATATTGGTAAAAAATTAAGGATACCTCAAAAATAATGGCAATTCATGAATTACCTGCACAAGTAGCAAATCAAATTGCAGCAGGAGAGGTGGTGGAACGCCCCTCAGCTGTTGTGAAAGAATTAGTAGAAAATGCTTTTGATGCTAAAGCAACTAGAGTTATTGTTGATATTGAACGAGCTGGCTCTTCAAAGATTTTGGTAAGAGACAATGGCTGTGGTATATATAAAGATGAATTAGCCTTGGCATTAAAAAGACATGCTACATCAAAGATTTCAAGTATCGATGATTTAAATAATATTATGAGTATGGGATTTCGTGGAGAGGCTCTTGCTTCTATTGCCGCTGTTTCTAGACTAGTTCTTACTTCAAAACCAAAAAACCAGGAATTAGCATATTCAGTATCTGTAGAAGGTATAGGTCAAATTCCTCAAATATCTCCTGCTTCACATCCCGATGGCACAACTATAGAGATTCGAGATTTGTTTTTCAATACTCCAGCAAGGCGCCGTTTTTTAAGAAGTGAAAAAACGGAGTTTATGCAGATTGAAGAAATGTTTAAAAGATTAGCTCTTAGTAGAAAAGATGTAGCTTTAGTTTTAAAGCATAATGGAAAAACTGTTTATGATTTAAAAGAAGCTTCTGCAGAGGAGTTGTATAAAAAGCGTTTAGCAACAATAATGGGTAAATCGTTTTTTTCAGAAATTGCAACTATAGATACTAATCTTAATAGTTTATCCATGAATGGTTATTTATCCTTAGTTGAGGAAAAATTGCCAACACAATATTTTTTTGTAAATAACAGGGTAGTAAAAGATAAAACCATAGTTCATGCTATTAAAGAAGCTTATAAACAAATATTAGATCATCAAGGTAATGTTTCTTATGTCTGTTTTTTAACATTACCACCTTATGAAGTAGATATAAATGTTCATCCACAAAAATACGAGGTTCGTTTTCAGGAAAATAGGGTTGTTCATGATTTTATTCAAAATAGCGTGATAAATGCTTTAAGAAGGATTGAACAAGTTTTACCAGAAGAATTTGTTGAAACGATAAATCCGAATACGGGGCATAACTATGGGTCTTTTAAAATAATAGAAGCAAAAGACGAAGTAAAAAATGATTTTTTTAAAGAATTAGATAAAAATATCAGCGATCAATCATCAAAATCCTTAAATGAGGAATATATTGATAAAACGTATGACAAACAAAATAATGAAACATATGATAAAGAAAATAATAAAACAAACAATATATACAGTGTAATGTTTGGGAATAGAAGAAATTTAGAAATAAAAAATACTCAAATAAGTAGAAAGAATTTTGAAGCAAGTAAATCATTTTTAGATAACATGGTTAATTTTTCACCTAAAAGTGATTTTGATGAACAAGAAAAAAATAATACATATACAAATATGTATACAAATACGAATACAACTACGAATACAAGTATAAGAAGTAAAGAATTTATTTCAAATGAAAAAATAAATATAGAACCTTGGTTATATGAGATATATCCTATTGATGGTACTGTAAAAATATTTTTTATTACAGGTCATTACAGTTTTTTAGAAGTTGATAATTTATATTATGCTGTTGATTTATTAGAAATTAGTAAAATTTTATATAGAGAACAATTTTTTAAATTGTTCATTAGTGAAAACTATTTAGAAAATAGTGAACTAATTTCAGAAATGAATGTTTCTCTATTAAATATTGAAAAATATATTTCAAAATTGGAAAACTTAGGTTTTAAATTTGGAAAAATTGAAAAGAAAGTTTATTTGTACAGCGTTCCTAAGATTTTAAGAAATAATAATATTATAGTAGTATTGCAAGAGCTATGTTCAAAATTGAATCTTGACATAGATTATACAGACCGTCAATTAACGACTATTTTAGTTGATGTTTTATGTGAACAGAAACTACCATCGTACTATTCATCAGATATGGTTCAAAGATTGTTCCCAACGTCTAAATTATTTTGTGAATATATTAAAGAGTATAATCATGCTATAAAAGAAATTAATTGGTCACAAGTTATTAAGGATATATTTGTATGAAGCCATTAGCAATATCTATTATGGGGCCTACGGCTTCAGGTAAAACATCTTTAGGAATAAAGTTGGCAAAAGAAATTAATGGTGAAATTATTAGTGTGGATTCTGCTTTAATATATAAGGGAATGGATATTGGAACGGCGAAACCTACAAGAGAAGAACAAGATGGGGTTGTCCATCATTTGATAGATATTTTAGATCCGAAAGAATCCTATAGTGTTGCTTCTTTTAGAAAAGATGCTATAAATCTTGTTCATGAAATAGTTGAAAGAGGTCATGTGCCTATATTAGTTGGCGGTACCATGCTTTATTTTAAATCGATTACAGATGGACTATCACCGTTACCTAATTCCTCAAAAGAAGTTAGAGAACAAGTAAATTCCCTAATAGAAGAAAAGGGGCTACCTTATTTAAGAAAATTGTTATTAGAAGTCGATGTAGAATCGCATAATAGAATTAATGAAAACGATGCTCAAAGATTAGGAAGAGCCTATGAAGTATTTTTAATGACGGGAAAAAGTATAACCCAAATTATTGCTGAACAAGGAAAATATGAAAATCCTTTAAATTTGCAAGAATTTGCGATATTACCAGATGCAGAAAGAAAATTGATAAAGCCATTAATTGAAAAAAGATTTGATGAAATGTTGAAAAATGGTTTTGAGAACGAAGTTCGTAAGTTGCATCAGAGAGGTGATTTATCGTTGAATATGCCGTCCATGCGTTCTGTTGGATATAGGCAAATGTGGTCATATATAGAAGGAGAAATTTCATTTGAGAAAATGAGAGAGTTATCTGTTATAGCAACATGTCAGCTAGCAAAAAGACAAATGACTTGGATAAGGGGGTGGAAGACTAAATTAGACTATTTGGAACCACATTGTAAAAAAAATATGGATATTATTTTAAAAAAATTAGTGGAATATTTTTCATAGGTCAAAAAAAATAAAATTTCATTCTCAAAGATATTATAATTTTGGTATACTATCAGTGTCTTTATTTTTGTATTTTTTAGATGTGATGAACATTAATGCTTAAAGATTTAGATAAATAACAATTACATAATTTTGTAAACATATTTTTATAGTATACACTAAATAAGAATAAGGAAAATTTTATTATGTCAAAGGGGCAATCTCTACAAGATCCTTTTTTAAATGCACTTAGAAAAGAACATATTCAAGTATCAATTTACCTAGTTAATGGTATAAAGTTGAATGGTCAAGTTGAATCATTTGATCAGTTCGTTATTTTATTAAAAAACAATATTTGTCAAATAGTATACAAGCATGCCATTTCGACAATTGTTCCAAGTAAACCAGTGAATATATCAATGCCTGATAACGAAGAACCAGCACCAAGTGATGATTCAAATTCATAGATTAGGAAATGGTTAAGCTTTGTTTGATTTTGATGAAAGATATAAGGGCGGTGAAAAGTCCGTCCTTGTCAGTGTTGAGTTTTCTGAGGAAAGTGGTTGTGAGGACTTAGAAGAACTCAGAATGTTGGCTCTATCAGCTGGTGCTGAAATTGTAGGTGTTTTAACGTGTGCCAGAAAGGTTCCTGATTCAAGATTTTTCATTGGTTCTGGAAAAACTGAAGAATTAGCAGTTTTAGTCGCAGATAAACAAGCTGAAATAGTGATATTTAACCATGATCTATCTCCTTCGCAAGAGCGTAATCTTGAAACATTTGTTAAATGCAAAGTAATTTCAAGAACTTCTTTAATTCTAGATATTTTTGCACAAAGAGCAAGAACTAATGAAGGGAAACTTCAAGTAGAATTAGCTCAGTTACGATATTTGCAAACAAGATTAGTACGAGGATGGACTCATTTAGAACGTCAACGAGGCGGTATAGGAATGAGAGGTCCTGGGGAAACTCAACTTGAGAGTGATAGAAGGTTATTGAAAGAACGTATAATTGATTTAAAGAATCAATTATTAGAAGTTGAAAAACAACGAGAACAAAATGGAAGTTCGCGTAAAAAAAATTCATTACCTATAGTTTCTTTAGTTGGTTATACAAATGCAGGAAAATCAACTTTATTTAATGTATTAACCAATTCAGAAGTTTATGCAGCAGATCAGTTGTTTGCAACATTAGATCCGACATTAAGAACTTTAAAATTGCCAAATATTGGAAAAGTTATTTTTGCAGATACTGTTGGGTTTATTCGTCATTTGCCTCACGATTTAGTCGCGGCGTTTAAAGCAACATTGCGAGAAACTAGAGAGGCTGATATTCAGCTACATGTTGTGGATTCTAGTGATGATCGAATGTCTGAAAATATGAATTCAGTTGCTTCTGTATTGACCCAGATAGATGCTGATGATATTCCTCAAATAAAAGTTTATAATAAAATTGATAAAATACATGGGGTAGAACCTCATATAGAATATGACTGTTACGGTTTTCCTGTAGGGGTGTCGATTAGTGCAAAGACTGGAAAAGGAATAGATCTTCTATTAAAAGCAATTAGTGAGGTTTTAAGTGAAGGTGTAATAGAAATTACAATAAAGTTGCCGTTGGATTCTAATAGTGGATCTCTAGTGAGTCAGTTGTATGAAATTGGGGCTGTTTGTGAAAGTAATTATGCACAAGATGGCAGTAATATTTTGCGATTGAAACAGAAAAAAATCACTTTGGCTCAATTAAATAAACGTCATAAAGGAATTTTAGAGAAATATTGTGTAAAGCCAAAAGATTTTACTTTTGAAGAATGTGAATATTAAATTAAAATTTTAATGGGAGGAAATAGATGTCTTGGAATGAACCTAGTGATAATAAAGATCCATGGAAAAGAAAAAATAAAAACAATAGTGATTTAGATTTTAATATGGATAATATAACCGATTTCCTAAAAAAATTATTTGGTAAAAATGATAATAAAGATCCATTTAACCAAAATAAATCATCAAATAATGGAAATGGAATTTTATGGGTATCGATAATAGTAATTTTATCTCTATATGTTATTTTAGGATTTTACACAGTAAGAGAAGCTGAACAAGGGGTTGTTTTGCGTTTAGGTAAAATGAATAGAGTGGAGCAACCTGGTCTACATTGGAGAATTCCTGTTTTTGAAAATGTTAGAAATGTAGATGTTCAGATAGTTCAATCTTCTAAATCAAGTGGTTCAATGTTAACTAAAGATGAAAATGTGGTTAATGTTGAAATGGAGGTTCAATATCGTATTACTAATCCAGAAGCTTATTTGTACAATGTGAGAGATCCAGATGAGAGTTTATCTCAAGCAACAGATAGTGCTTTAAGATATGTTATTGGTCATACTTCAATGGATGACGTATTAACGAATGGAAGAGAAATGGTAAGACAGTTGACTAGGGAATTACTTGAATCAATTATAAAGCAATATAACATGGGGATTACTGTAGTTGATGTTAACTTTTTACCAGCAAGAGCTCCCGATGAAGTAAAAGCTGCATTTGATGATGCCATTGCAGCTCAAGAAGATGAACAAAGATTTAAGAGAGAAGCAGAAGCTTATAAAAATGAAGTTATACCAAAAGCTGAAGGTAAGGCAAAAAGGTTAAAAGAAGAAGCGGAAGCTTATAGTAGATCTGTTGTTGCTAGAGCTGAGGGGGATGTGGCTAGATTTGAAAAAATATTACCACAGTATTTAGCTTCACCTGAAATAACTAAGCGTCGTATATATTTAGAAACAATGGAAAAAGTTTATAAAAGCAGTTCTAAAGTAATTGTTGATGTGAATAATCAAAATTCAAATCAATTAATATATCTTCCTTTAGATAAGATAGTGACTACAAATTCTAATAAGTAGGAGGGAAAAATGAATTTTTCAAAAATTGTAATTGTAATTGTAGTTTTTATTGTAGTAGCTGCTTATCAATCTTTGTTTATTGTAAAAGAAGGTGAAAGAGTTCTAATAACTAGATTTGATAAAGTTTTACGAGATTCTGATGGTAACTTAAAAATTTATGAACCTGGTCCATATTTTAAAATACCATTTATCGATAAAGTAAAAACATTAGATGCTAGAATTCAGACATTAAATTCAACAGCTGATAGATTTGTTACATCAGAAAAGAAAGATTTAATTATTGACTCATATGTAAAATGGAAGATTGTAAATTTTGCAAAATTTTATACTTCTACAAAAGGTGATAAATATCAGGCAGAAGAATTGCTAAGAAATAAAATTACTAATAGTTTGAGAAGTCAGATAGGTTTATTAACAATAAAAGAAATTGTATCTGGTTATAATTCAGAAAATAACGATAAAAAGGCAGATACAGAAGATGAGGTATCTACATCTAAGAGAGATCAGGTTATGCAAAATGCTCAAGCTAGTACTTCAAAATCAGCTATTAGTGATTTAGGTATTGAAATTATAGATGTGCGTATGATGCAAATTAATCTACCAAAAGAAGTATCAAATTCTATTTACCAAAGAATGAGAGCTGAAAGAAGTGCTGTAGCTAGATTGCATAGATCTCAGGGTAGTCAAGAAGCTGAAGCTATTAGGGCAAATGCAGATAGACAAGCTGCAATTATTATTGCGGATGCTGAAAGAAATGCAAAAATGATTCGTGGTGATGGAGATGCTAAAGCTACACAAATATATGCTTCTTCTTATTCTAAGAATCCAAAATTATTTGATTTTTTAAGAAGTATGGATGCATATACAAATAGCATGACAGATGGAAAAAATATTATTGTAACAGACACAAATAACAATTTCTTAGAACAGTTTAAGTAATTTTAGTATATACTCCGTCATTAATTTAATTAATGGCGGAGTTATAGTATTTGTTACGTCATTTTTTTACTAAAATTATTTTAGTAAACTTCTTTTTTATGCTACTATGTACTAATAAAATTTAGTATCTTCTTTGACAAGTAAGAGTAATTCTATAGTTTTTTTATTAATAATAAGCAGTGATATAGATATGGCACAGAGTGTAGTTGTTTTGGGCACCCAATGGGGTGATGAAGGTAAAGGTAAAATTGTAGATCTGTTAACAGCTGAAGCTGATTATGTAGTTCGTTATCAGGGGGGACACAATGCCGGCCACACATTAGTTGTTGATGGTAAGAAGCAAGTGTTACGTTTAATCCCATCTGGTATTTTAAGAACTAACTGTACTTGTGTGATTGGGAATGGAGTTGTTGTATCTCCTGAAGCTTTATTACAAGAAATAACAGAGCTAGAAGACAAAGGTGTCGAAGTAAGATCAAGAATGGTTATAAGTCCAGCTTGTCCTCTAATTCTTCCATACCACGTGGCTATAGATAAATCAAGAGAATCTAAATTAGGTAAAAAAGCTATAGGTACAACAGGTCGAGGTATAGGTCCTACATATGAAGATAAGGTTGCTCGACGTGCAGTGCGCGTAGGTGATTTATTTAATATGGATGAATTTGCAGAAAAGTTAAAGACTGTAATGGAATATCATAATTTCTGTTTAGTTAATTATTATGGTGTCGAAGCTATATCTTATGAAGAAGTTTTAGAATCTTGTAAGAAGTATGCAAAAGAAATTCTTCCTATGGTTCACGATGTTACATCATTACTAGCTAAAGCTAAAGAATCTGGCAAAAAGATTATGTTTGAAGGTGCTCAAGGTACATTTTTGGATATTGATCAGGGTACATATCCTTATGTTACATCTTCAAATACAGTTGCAGGTGGTGTAAGTACAGGTTCTGGATTTGGTCCAAGAAATATTGATTATATTATAGGTATTGTAAAAGCTTATACAACTCGTGTTGGTGGGGGGCCATTTCCAACTGAATTATTTGATAAAGACGGCGATTATTTATGTGAAAAAGGTGCTGAGTTTGGTTCTGTAACTGGTCGTAAGCGTCGTTGTGGTTGGTTTGATGGTGTTGCCATGAGACGTTCTAATCAAATTAATTCTCTGTCTGGATTATGTTTGACAAAGTTAGATGTATTAGATGGTCTAGATGAAGTTAAGTTATGTGTAGCTTATAAAAAAGCTGATGGTACAGTTATAGATTATTCTCCATTAGCTGCTGATGATTATATTGGGTTAGAACCTGTTTATGAAGTGATGCCTGGTTGGAAGACTTCAACATTTGGTATAAAATCTTATGATGAATTACCAGAAAATGCGAAGAATTATATTAAGCGTTTGGAAGAAGTTGCTGGTGTTAAAATAGATGTGATTTCAACAGGTCCTGATAGAAGTGAAACAATAGTTTTACGCCACCCGTTTGATGTTTAATCGACAAATTAGTTAAATTAAAATAAGAAAAAAGGATGTTTTAAAAACATCCTTTTTAATTTATCGTCAACTTGGATTCTCACAAGGTGGCGGAAAATTAAATGTGTGTAATCCTCTAAAATGGGTAAATAACAGTTTTATTAAATATATAAATAGTTTATAATATCTAAAATATTTTTTAGATTTAGAATTATGAACAAGATTATTTCAATAGGACAAGCAGCAAAAATATTAGGCGTTCATGTTCAGACTTTAAGAAATTGGGAAAGGTCAGGTAAATTAAAACCAGACAGTATATCTCCTGGAGGAACAAGACGATACAACCTTGAACGCATT
>JBJFGR010000012.1:0-24439 GCA_051892875.1 Succinivibrionaceae bacterium | reverse complement strand
AAAATTAGAAGTACTTAAATTTATATACAAGGTAAACTCTTATATCTAAAACTAACCACTAATGTTCTTAATCTTTTATTAGTTATTTAACTAAGTTATATAACTTTTAGATATTGTACAATAAAAACAAGTGTGTTATATATTACATGTTCTTATTGTATATTCCAAACAAAGAATGATTAGTTGAAGAAGTAAATCATATAAAAAAGGTAATCTTCATGGATAAGTATCATGTATTAGGTAATCCAATAAATCATAGTAAGTCCCCTTATATTCATACATATTTTGCAAAACAAACAAAACAAGAACTTGAATATACAACATTAGAAGTCCCTTTAGGTCAATTTTCTTCCACAGTAACTGATTTATTTAAAAATCAAGGTGTTTTAGGTTGTAATGTTACAGTTCCATTTAAGCAAGATGCCTTTGAATTCTGTACAAAACGAACTAAAAGAGCTGAAATAGCTGGTGCAGTAAATACTCTTAAGTTTATGCCTGATGGTACTATTTTGGGTGATAATACTGATGGAATAGGTTTAGTAACTGATTTAAAACAACATAATGTTGTTTTAAATGAAAAAAAAATATTAATTCTAGGTGCTGGTGGTGCTGCTAGAGGTGTATTAACTCCAATTATGGATGAAAATCCAGCTCTTATAGTTATAGCTAATAGAACTTTTTCAAAAGCTCTTGATTTAGCAGTAATTGCTAATAGTGACAATGTTAAGGCTGAAGAATTTAGCAAATTAGATTTCTATGCACCTTTTGATATTATTATAAATGCAACTTCTGCAAGCTTGAGCAATAGCTTACCTCCTATAAGTAATTCACTATATCAAAATGCAACAGCTTATGATTTAATGTATGCAGATACGCCAACGACATTTTTAAAGTACGCTAAAGAACATGGGGCTGTTCAAATTATTGATGGCTTAGGAATGCTTGTTGAGCAAGCAGCTGAAAGTTTCTATGTATGGAGAGGTGTAAGACCAAGTACTCAATTATTATTAGAAGAATTGCGTCACGCAATGCAGAAGAGTCATTAAGCTATGATTCCATTGCAGATAATTTGTGAGGATTCTAATTTTGAGGATGAAGCAAGGGTACTTCAAGAAAAATTTAAAGAAGTTGCCTTTGAAGAGTCTTTTGCTCTAGTATATATAGATAATCGTTTAGAGCTTCGTAATCTAGATAAAGATTTATTCGGTAGTGTGTATGTTGATTTTGTGAGTGGGGCGTTGGCTCATCGTGCAAAATACGGTGGTGGTAATGGTCAAGCTGTAGCAAAATCAGTGTTTTCAAAAATGGCAGAAAAGCCTCATGTGTTTGATGCAACAGGAGGATTAGGAAGGGATGCTTTTATTCTTTCATATTTAGGTTGTCATGTTGAAATGTTTGAACGCAATCCAGTTGTAAGAACTCTTCTTGCAGATGGATTACGTAGAGGTTATGAGGATCCTCTTTTACAAGAATGGTTACCTGATAGATTGAAGTTGAGAGAAGAATTATCTATATTAGAGTTAGATGATACAAAGCAATGTGACGTTGTTTATCTTGACCCTATGTATCCTAATATAGGGAGAAAGGCTCAAGTCAAAAAAGATATGTTTTTATTTCACGAAATAGTAGGTCCTGATAACGATGCAGATGCTCTCTTACCTAAGGCATTAAATATAGCTACTAAGAGAGTTTCTGTTAAAAGACCTAAGAGTGCACCTTTTTTGAATGGAATAAAAACATATAGTTGTATTGAGACCAAGGCTCATCGTTTTGATATATATGTTCCTAACAAGAAATCATAGATGTTTAATACTTAATTTTTTACTTTTAGATCTGATTTAGCAAGGATATTTGTATGCAATGGTATTATAAACAAAATGTTGCAGTAACATTTGGAAATGGTGTGTTTAATCTATTGTTTGATAAGGTAAATGAAATAAATGGTAAAAAAGGAATAATCATTACATCAAGATCTTTTGCTAAATTAGGTTTACCTCAAAAACTAATGTTTGAATCAAAAGGAAAAATTACGGATGTATTCTATAAAGTTTCACCTAATCCAGACTTTTTTGAATGTCAAGAATGCGTAAATATCATTAAAGAAAAACAATGTGATTTTATAATTGCTATTGGTGGTGGTAGTGTTTTAGATTGTGCCAAGGCTGCTGCAGCCTTTTCAACATCAAGTATTAAAGTTGAGAGTTATTGTGAATCTAATACTCAATTACCAACAAAATCTCTACCTCTTATAGCTATTCCAACAACTGCAGGAACAGGAAGTGAGGTAACAAACGTTGTTGTTTTATCAAGTAGCGAACATAAGATAAAGAAACCTTTTAGTTCAGATGTTTTTTATCCAAAGATAGCTTTGGTTGATCCTACATTAACTTATACTATGTCTCCAGTCGTTACAGCTTGTTCTGGTTTAGATGTGTTTTGTCATGCATTAGAAGCATATTGGCATGTAAATCATTATCCTATAGGTGATTCTTTAGCTATTCATGCATTAAAGCTTGTATTATTATATTTACCAATAGCATACAAAGAACCAAAAAATGCATTAGCTCGTGAAAAAATGGCTGAAGCGTCTTTAATTGCAGGTCTATCATTTGCTATACAAAAAACAACTTCAGCACATGCTTGCTCCTATCCATTAACAAACATTTATCATATACCTCATGGTGAGGCTTGTGCATTAACAATTGATTATTTTTTACGTATTAATGGAAAACCTGAAAATGATAAAAATGGTCATATAAGTAATTTAATAAATGAATTGGGTTACTACAATGAAGAATCATTTGCAGATGCAATCCAAGCTTTAAAGAAAGATCTCGGTTTGAGACTAGATCTTTCAGATTTTAATTTGTCAGACGAACAAATAGAAGAATTAGTAAAACAAAGTATGCATCCAAACCTTAAAAATAATCCTGTTGAAATTTCAGAAGAAATATTAAGAAGCATGTATAATTCATTTCGTTAGTTTGAACAGATTTTAAATGTATCCACTTAACATTTCACGCTTACGAGCAAAACCTTTTAGTTTTTTTAGATTAAATCCAGATTCTTTTAATCTATCTTTTACTTTTCTAGCAACAGAGAATGTTGCTAATGTAGTTCCTTGGGCACTTAATTTATATAAGAGTTTCATATTATCAAGACTCCACATATCATCATTAATTTCTGGATTAAAACCATCTAAGAACCAAGCATCAACAGGTGAAGACAAGGATATATATGAGAAACATTCGGCAATATCACCAATAGCTAAATATAAAGTGAAGTTTTTATTAACTTTAAATGTATTTAGTCCACTATGCAAATTTTTATAAATGCTAAGTAATTCATTACTTTCAGTAGATAGTTGTGAAAAATTTTTATGAGATATGTACATATCTTCAATGGATAGAGGATACTTTTCAACTGAAATAAAGTTTATATGCGGAAGTTGTTGATTTGTATTTAACTTTTTATTAAGTGAAGAGTAGAAATTCATAAGAGTTAAAAAATTTAAACCTGTTCCAAAACCAGTTTCTCCTATAGTGAATTCTTTTTTTGAAAAATTAACAAGACGCTCCTCTAAAAAATTTCCTTTAATAAAAACATGTAAAGTTTCATTTATACCACCACAGTCTGAAAAATATACATCATTAAAGGTAGTACTATGAGGTTCTTGTTTTTCATTAAAATTAATTTGAGCGTAATTTATAGGTTCTGTAGTAGAAAGTTTGGAGATAATATTCATAAAAAACCTTTTTTTTAATATTAATTAGAATTATGTTCTTCTTTGCAAAGATTTATATACTTGTTTTTTTAAATCTATGATAATATGAAGCGTTAGAGATTTAAAGTACCTATTTTGTAATTTTCTAATTTTTATTAAGCTTTAGATTGGTATTTTATTTAAAATTTAGTTTATTTATTCATAAAGAGAATGTCGTATGAAAAGAGCTGTTATTACAGGTATGGGTATTATATCTAGTATTGGTAACAATGTGCAGGAAGTTTTATCTTCATTGCGTGCTGGCAAATCGGGGATAACTTCATCAGAACAATTTAAGGAAAAGGGATTAAGATCTCAAGTATGGGGTAATATAAAACTTGATGTTAGTGAGTTTATAGATCGTAAAATAAAACGTTTTATGGGTGATGCTGCTGCTTATGCATATTTATCCATGAAGCAAGCCGTTTCAGATGCTAATTTATCAGAAGAAGAAATATCAAATGAACGCGTTGGTTTGATTTGCGGTTCAGGCGGAGCTTCTTCAAAAAATCAGGTTGAAGCTTGTGATACATTAAGAGAAAAAGGTGTTAGAAGAGTTGGTCCATACCAAGTAACAAGATGTATGGGGTCTACAGTATCAGCATGTTTAGCAACCCCTTTTAAAATAAAAGGAGTTAATTATAGTATTAGCTCTGCTTGCTCAACATCTGCACATTGTATAGGAAATGCTGTTGAACAAATTATGCTTGGTAAACAAGATATTGTTTTTGCAGGTGGTGGTGAAGAATTAGATTGGACTTTAGCTTGTTTGTTCGATGGAATGGGAGCTTTAAGTACTAAATATAACGATACTCCAGAAAAAGCTTCAAGAACATATGATGCAAATCGTGATGGTTTTGTAATCGCTGGTGGTGGCGGTATGGTTGTTGTTGAAGAATTGGAACATGCACTTGCTCGTGGAGCAAAGATTTATGCTGAAGTGACAGGATTTGGAGCTACATCAGACGGTTACGATATGGTAGCACCATCTGGAGAAGGTGCTTCAAGGTGTATGAAAATGGCAATGAATGGTTTAGAGAAACCTGTTCAATACATAAATACCCACGGAACATCTACTCAAGTTGGTGATACAAAAGAACTAGAAGCAATAAGAGATACTTTTGGAAATAATATTCCATATTTAAGTGCTACAAAGGCCATGACAGGACACTCTCTAGGTGCTGCTGGTGTACAAGAAGCTATATATTCATTATTAATGTTGGATAATAATTTTATAGCTCCAAGCATTAATATTGAAACTTTAGATCCTTTAGCAGAAGGTATGCCTATAGTAACAGAAACAAAAAATCTTGAACTAGAATGTGTTATGTCAAATAGTTTTGGTTTTGGTGGAACTAATGCAAGTTTAGTCTTTTCAAAATACCATGGAAAATAAACTTTAATTTAAAAATTCCATTCAATGCTTTTTGTAATTGAGTGGAATTTTATGGTAAAGTTTTATGAAATATTATATTCCCCTTGTTTTTTTCTTTATTGCATTAATTGTTGTAAGTGCTATTTTTTATAAATATTTTTTTAATAGAAAATCTAAAAAAAATAATTATAAACGACGGTACATTGATAAATCTGCGCAAAGAGAAGTTTTTAAGTCAAAAATAGATGGCCTTTTTAAGCATTGTGATGAAATTGGATTGTTGTCATTTTTGGATTTTTTAAAAGAATATGGTGGAAGTTATATAAAAAGAAAAAATGGAAAAGTTATAAAATGTGATTTTCTTAATGAGGAAAAAGGTTTATTAAAAAGTTTGTTTTATAAGAGAGTTGTTTCTTCTAGTAAAATAGATATTCAGACAAAAGAAGAATTTCGTAAATTTTTACTTTCCAAGGGTGTAAATAATGTAAATGAGCGTCCAAATTACGAAGAAAGAGACGGTCGTTTATCGATAGATAAATCTTTATCCGAAGATGATAAAGCTAGAAAAATATCTGGTAATTTAGGAGAACAGTTAGTTCGCGATGAGTTAGAAAAATTAACAGATGAAAGTTTTAGAATTATTAATGGTTTGCAGATAAAAACACATTTTAATGAAGTTTTGGAAATTGATCATTTAGTTGTTTCTTCATATAATGTTTTTTTAATTGAAACAAAAGCTTATGGAATAAATTCCGAAGGTGTTTTTGAAAAATGTAATATTGTTGTTAGTAAGGACACTGATTGGAAAAAGATAAAAGATAATAAAGGAAGTATTACATACAGTATTGTTAATCCCTTAAAACAAATTGAAAAACAGAGAACAATTATAAATAAAATTTTAAAAGAATTTAAAGTTACTAATAATATCATTATTATTTTAGTAATTCCTAACAGTAATGTAATTATTAGTGGTGATATAGACAATTTATCATGTAAGATTTTAAAATTAGATGAATTAATTCCTTTTATAAAAAGTCGAGAAAAAGGAAAAATAATAAGTTCTTTCAATATTATTAATAAAGTTAATTCTTTACGAATCAATTAAAAAAACAACCCTTAACAATTATATTAGGGTTGTTTTAGTGTACTTTATATATAACTAACTATATAGTTATTTTCTAAAATAATTATTTATGAGTTGCCGCTTTCATTGAAGCAACAAATTGCTTTAACTCAGAACAAGTAGCATTAATATTTCCAAGATTTTTTTCTACAATCTTTACTAATGCACTACCTGATATAGCACCATCAGCACCATCCATAATAGCTTCTTTTACTTGTTCAGGTGTACTAATTCCAAAACCTAATAGAGCTGGAGGAGCACCATTTTCTTTTAAGAATTTTACAGTATGTGATAAAGGCATCCCTGCTTTCTTTTCAGTTCCTGTAACTCCTGCTCTACTTAATAAATATATGTACCCCTGGCAGTTGTTTGCAATCTTTTTTAAAATCTCATCGCTTGCATTAGGTGGCGCTATAAGAACAAGTTCAACATTATGCTTGTTTGCAGTTTCTTTCCATTCAGGCATCTTTTCAATCATTTGAATAGGTACATCTGGAATTAATACTGAGTCAACTCCACTTTCTTCGCAAAATTTGAAGAAATTATCTAATCCAGGAGCGAAAACTAAGTTTACATACATTAAAAGACCAATAGGTATTTCAGGATACTTTTCTCTTACTTGTTTGATAATTGCAAAGCAATTTTCAGTATTAGCACCTGCGTCTAAAGCTCTTTTATCAGACATCTGAATTGTTGGACCATCAGCACCTGGGTCTGAGAAAGGTATACCTAATTCTAAAGCATCTGCACCGCCTTCAACCAAAGAGCAAAGCACATCAAAACTGTTTTCCATTGAAGGATCACCTATGGTCATAAAAGGAACAAAAGCACCTTCATTATTAGCTTGAAGCTTCTTAAATAATTCAGAATAACGACTCATTAAAATTCTCCACGACCTTCTAAAACTTTAGCAACAGTGAATATATCTTTATCACCACGTCCTGATAAATTTGCAATAATTGTCATTTCTTTATCAGGGTTTGCTCTAGCTATTTTTAATGCTTGAGCTACGGCATGAGAAGATTCTAATGCAGGTATAATACCTTCCTTGCAAGATAATTCTTTAAATGCATTTAAAGCTTCTTCATCTGTTATTGATTCATAAGTTACACGACCTATATCGCGAAGATAAGCGTGTTCAGGTCCAACTGAAGGGAAGTCTAAACCTGCAGAGATGGAATGTGATTCGTTAATCTGTCCAAATTTATCTTGCATATTATATGACTTAGCTCCAAAAAATATACCCTTAGTACCATGACCTAATGGTGCACCGTGCTTACCTGTTTCAATACCACATCCAGCAGGTTCAACACCAACTAATTTTACATTTTCTTCTTTTATAAAGTCTGTAAATATACCAATTGCATTGGAACCGCCCCCAACTGCTGCCACAACATAATCTGGTAATTTGTTATTTTCAAATTCTTTGAATTGTTGTTTAGCTTCTTCACCTATAATTTTTTGGAATTCTTTTACAATTGTAGGGAAAGGATGAGGACCTGCAGCTGTACCTAGCATATAGTGAGTGTTTTCAAAGCTTCCTGCCCAATCACGTAATGCTTCATTACAAGCTTCTTTTAATGTTGCTATACCTGTTTTTACAGGAATAACTTCAGCCCCCATTAAACGCATTCTAAATACATTTGGTTTCTGTCGTTCAACGTCTGTAGCACCCATGTAAATGCGACACTTAAACCCAAATAGAGCACATACAATAGCTGTGGCAACACCATGTTGACCAGCACCTGTTTCTGCAATAATACGGGTTTTACCCATTTTCTTTGCTAGTAGAGCCTGAGCTAACACTTGGTTGGTTTTATGAGCACCACCATGCATTAAATCTTCACGCTTTAGATATAACTTAGTTTTTGTACCAGCTGTAATATTACGGCACAAAGTTAATGGAGTAGGACGGCCAGCATAGTTATACAATAAATCATTTAATTCTTGTTTAAATACAGGGTCATCTTTATAAGTTACAAAAGCTTTTTCTAAATCTAATAAAGCTGGTACCAAAATTTGTGGTACGAACATTCCACCATATTCCCCAAAGAAAGGGTTTAAAATTGGTTCCGAAGACATATTTTACATTTCCTTTTATTTTTATTAAAAATTTAAAAATCTTCCAATTTACAAAACACTTGATGTATTTTATTAGAATCTTTTATTCCAGGGGTTACTTCAACACCACTATTTATATCATAGCCTATAGCACAACTTTCAATTCTTGCTTGTTCTATATTTTGAGGTGTTAAACCTCCTGCTATTATGAGTTTATTTTTGTGTTCAGGAGCACAAAGGCTCCATTTAAATGTAGTTCCAGTTCCACCAAATCCATTGTTATTTTTGGGATCTATTAAAATTCTTGATACCAAAGGTAGGAAGTCATTTATTGCATCCAATGGATAAGAATCTATTATAGGGATGGCTTTCCAAATAGCAATAGTTTTAGGTAGTTTAGAACGCAATTCTTTTACATAGTCATGATTTTCATCACCATGTAATTGAACGACAGCTAGTTTAACAAAGTTTACAATATCAACAATGGTATCAATGTTTTCATTTACAAATACCCCAACAAAATCCTGGTTACAACCAGCTCTTCTGCTAGATGCAACTAGATGTTTAGCAACTGTAGGTTCAATGTAGCGTGGAGATTTTTTTGCAAAAATTAAACCATTATATATAGCACCAGCTTGGAAAGATGATATAGCATCTTCAACTCTAGTTATGCCACAAACTTTGTTTTCACCTAAAATAAGTTTTTTGCAGGCTTTTTCAATATCCTCTTCAGCAGTCAAAGAACTTCCCACTAAAAATCCTTTGGCATATTGAGAAAGTTCTAAAACCTGATCGTGCGTGTAAATTCCTGATTCGCTAATTACAATTCGATCATCGGGTACAAGTTTTGATAGAATTCGTACATTGTTTAAATCTACGGATAAATTACGTAAATTTCTGTTGTTGATACCTATTATTTTTGCACCTAATTTTATGGCACGCTCAATTTCTTCACTAGTTGAAGCCTCTGTTAAAATGCCCATATTAAGCGAATGTGCGATATTGCTTAATTCAATATAAGCTTCATCTGTTAAAACTGATAGCATTAATAGAACGGCATCTGCATTATTCTTTCGTGCAAGGTATATTTGGTATGTATCGTAGATAAAATCCTTACATAAAATGGGAACTTGAACATTTTTTTTAACTTCTGCAATATATTCATATTTTCCTGAGAAAAAGTCTTCATCAGCTAATACAGAAATAGCCGCAGCATAGTTGTTGTATATTTTCCCGATCTCAACTGGATTAAAATCAGCTCTTATTAACCCTTTTGAAGGTGAGGCTTTTTTACATTCAAGTATAAACCTTGTTTTTCCACAAGCTAAAGCATTGTAAAAAGATCTATCAGAAGGTATTAGAGTTTCAATAAAAGAATCCAAAGGTTCTTCTATTTTTTTTCTTTTTAAAAAGTCTAGTTTTGCATTTAAAATGGTAGAAAGAACATTACCATCAACTGATGCAACATTAATATTAGGATGTTGCTTCAGTTCTTTTCGCAGTTCGCTACAAGGTGATTTTAAACTTTTTTTGTTTTCTGTAATCACTTTTTATACCGCCTGATTACTTATTGAAATAAACTTTTGTAAGGTATCAAAAGGTTTTCCACTTTCTAATGTTTTTAGAGCTAATTCAGTACCTGATTTTATAGAGTCTGTAAATTTACCAATATAAAGTAGGGCTCCTGTATTAGCAGCTACTATTGAATTCTGAGCTTTTGTACCATGTCCTTTTAAAATATTAAGAGTTATTTCTTTATTTTCTAAAGGATCTCCACCACGAATATCTTCTAATGGGTAATTATTTAGACCAAAATCTTGTGCTTCTAGTGTGTAATATATTATAGAACCGTCTTCTTTAAGTTCTGCAATATTGTTTGTGCCATGTAAACAAATTTCATCAAGACCGCTACCATATACAACAAGAGCTCTTTTAACACCATTTGATTTTAAAACTTCAACCATTATAGGAACTAATTCTTTTGAGTATACACCGATTACCATATAATCTGCTGAAGCAGGATTTGTTAAAGGTCCTAGAACATTAAAAATAGTTCTGGTTTTTAAAGCCTGACGCACTGGTACAGCATATTTCATAGCACTATGATATGTCGGTGCAAACAAAAAAGTTACGCCTACTTTTTCATATGTATTAGCAGCTTGTTCAGGAGTCATTTTAATGTTAACGCCTAAAGCATTTAATAAGTCTGAAGCACCTGTTTTTGATGAAACACTCTTATTTCCGTGTTTTGCAATGTGTAAACCAATAGTTGCAGCAACAATAGAACTTATTGTTGAAATGTTGATGGTATTTTGACCATCACCTCCTGTACCAACAATTTCTCCTACTTCAAAAGTTCTGTTTGCAATGGGCAAAGGTATTGCAGCTTTTAACATAGAGGTGGCAGCTCCTGCAATTTCAGAAGCTGTTAAACCATTGATCTTTAAAGCTGTTAGTATAGAACCTAGTAGAATTGGATCAACGTTTCCAGAAAAAATTTCATCAAATATTTTAGAAGTTTCTTCCTTGGATAAATTTTCATGGTTATAAAGTTTTTCAATTAATTCTTTCATCACTTTCCCCTTTGTTAATCTTTGATGTCTGATGTTACAAAATTAATGCTGTTTGTTAAAAGTGTTGCTCCATATGAAGTCATAATTGATTCTGGATGGAATTGGAATCCAAGAATCTTATTGATGCGATCTATAACAGCCATAACCATGCCGTTATAATCAGCAATAACTTCTAACGAAGAAGGAACGTATGTAGCCACTAAAGAGTGGTAACGAGCAACAGGTAGGGGATTAGGTAAGTTTGCAAACACGTCGGTACCAATATGCTTTATAAGAGAAGTTTTTCCATGAACAATCTCTCCTGCAGAACCAACAGTTCCTCCATAATATTGACAGATAGCCTGGTGACCTAGACAAATACCAATCATCGGAAAAACGCCTTTACACTTGCCAATTAGCTCTAATAAACAGCCAGCTTCAGATGGATTACCAGGTCCTGGAGAAAGTACTAGAATTGGTTTTTCAGGTAAATTGTTCATTTTTTCAATAATAGCATCTGCACTCATTGAGTTTCTATAAATATGAACATCATGTCCTAAGCTACGAAATTGATCTACTAAGTTATAAGTAAAAGAATCAAAATTATCTAGTATAAATATTGGTCTCATTATTTTATCTCCTCTAAAGTTGTATTGTGAGATAAAGCAATTGCATTTAATACAGCCGCAGCTTTTTTACGGGTTTCATTTGCTTCTTCAATAGGTTTAGAATCATAAACAACACCGCATCCAGCTTGAACATAAGCTACTCCGTTACGAACAAACGCTGAACGTATGACAATACAAGTGTCCATATCACCATTTCCTTTAAGGAAACCGATAGCACCACCGTAGCTACCTCTTCTTTCACATTCGGTTAAACGGATAAGTTTTGAGGCTTTTATTTTTGGAGCTCCTGTTAGAGTTCCCATATTCATACATGCTTGGTAGGCATGGATAGCATCAAGATCGTCTTGTAATTTTCCCACAACTCTTGAAACTAAATGCATTACATGACTATAACGATCTACATTTAATAAATCTTTTACATATCTTGTGCCTGGTTTACTAATTCTTGCTATATCGTTGCGAGCTAAATCTACTAACATTAAGTGTTCTGCATTTTCTTTTACATCTTGACGTAATTCAAGTTCAATGCGACCGTCTAAATCTAAATTTATACTACCATCTTTGCAACGGGCTCTACCTCTAGTTCCTGCGATGGGGTACATTTCAACTTGACGGGTTTGAGCTGTATATTTTACAGAGCTTTCTGGAGAAGCACCGAAGATTATAAAATCTTCGTCGTTCATATAGAACATGTATGGAGATGGATTACTGTGTTTTAATGTATGATAAGCGTTTATTGTTGATGGACATGGAATAGAAAAAGTTCTTGATGGTACTACTTGGAATATATCACCCTTAAAAATATTTCCTTTTAAGTTTTCTACTATTTGGCAGAATTTATTATCGTCAATATTTGTCTGAATGTGTGCACCTTTAATGGATAATTCAGAAGGGCGTTCTATTTCAACATAATTATCAAGCTTTTTCTTAAGAAGCTGAACCATATCACGTTTATTGTCATATTCCTTTTCCGCAAAGCTTATAGCTTTAACGGTTGATAATTTATTTTTATGATCAATGCAGATAATGGTATCTAATAGATAGAAACAAAAATCAGGGCAGGTATTAGAACTTTCTTTAACATCAGGCAAGTTTTCGAAAGTTGCAATTAAGTCATACCCAAAAACACCGGCAAGCATAAGCTCGTCAAGAGTTCCTGAATATGGAATCAATTTTAAAATTTGACGCAAGCAGTCTAAAACCGTCAAAGATTTTAAACGAGAGTCTTCGTCTTGATTAGGATCTATGTCTGGGTAAGTTAATTCAGCACCGTAAGAAGTTCTTTTTATAACAATCTCTTTTTGTATATTTTGTAATAACTGATCTAAAGCTATTTGTCCATTGTTGTTAAGAACTTTTATTGTAACTGTCTTTCCGATGCAAGCTATACGTAAAGCTGAGCTTATACCTAATAAACTTTGAGTCCCTGCTTTAGTATGAATTTCTAAAGATTCTAGAAGAATATTATTCTTAGTTTCTTTAGTTAAATCATAGTATAAAGCTAAAGGATCTTTAATGTACGAAGTATCAGCCTTTAGTTTATCGTTTATCATGTTAGATACCTTTAAAAATTTTCAAATTCCAATTTGCTATTTTTTTAATTTATTTATAAATAGAAAAACCCGCATTTTGCGGGTTTCTAAAAAACATTATTTACATTACAAACAAAAATCCACCCGCTTAATTATCGAGTGTGCCACCAACGACGTAAATTTTGTAATGTAACCATTTTCATTAATATAGCCTTTATTATTTAAAACAAAAGTTAAAAAACTAAAACTTAAAAAAACAACTGATGTTATAATAGCCATTTTTTTGCTTATGTGCAATATTTTTTTTAAAATTTTTTTGATGTAAATCACTAAGAATGTATTTATCTAGTAAAAGCACTTGATTTTGATACATATGTAAAAGATAACAATTTAAATTAATGCGATTATATGTGATAAAAGGTATATTTTTTGGGGATTATATTATGAGTGTCATATCTATTCGTATAGCTAAAAAGGAAGATGCTTCAAGGCTTGTTGAAATCTATACGCCTTATGTTTTGAATACTGCAATTACTTTTGAATTAACTCCTCCTTTAATAGATGAATTTATTGAGTTTATGCATTCAGTTCTTCCAAAATATCCCTTCATTGTTGCAGAAAGAGATGGGGTGATTGTGGGGTATGCTTACGCAAGAGCGTTAAAGGAAAAGCCTGCTTATAATCATTCAGTTGAAATTTCAGTGTATGTTGATTTAAATAATAAGCGTTCTGGAATAGGTAGATCATTGTATAAAATTCTAGAAAGAGTTTTATTAAAGCAAAATATTTACAATACGTACGCATGTGTTACACATACAGATAATTCTTCGGAATATATAACTTTGGATAGTGAAGGTTTTCATGCAAGTATGGGTTATAAAAAGGTTGCTCATTTTTCTCATTGTGGCTTTAAATTTAATGAATGGTATGATGTAATTTGGATGGAAAAAATTTTGAGAATACATTCAACAAAACCTAAAGACTTTATTCCATTTTCTAAATTAAAACTAGAAAAATCTGATTTTGTTTTGGATGCAATAGGAAAAGTTAAATCAGTATCTGAATAAAACTATATTAAAACGTGTACACATTATAAAACAGTTATATATAAAAAATTATCATTACATAAATTTATAAACTCGCAATTAACATTTAGTTAGTGTAATAAGTGAGTTTATAAAAATTGTTATTCTATTTTTTATTAAAAAATGTTAGAATGGTCACAAAATTTTAAAATAATTTCATGTTTTAAAAAAAAATTATTGATTGATATTTCTATACTAGGGCTAGGTCGTCAGCTATGTGGAAAAAATTTTGGTTGCGTTTTTCGTATAAATTTTCAAAATGGTTAGCTTTATTAAATAAACAAAATAAAGAATTTTTACGCTCTAGTAAGGGTAGATATCGTTTATTCATGATTATTGTTGGGTTAATTATTGTTTTTGTAGGTATTGTTATCTGTCAATATTATTTCAAAATACAAACCTATAGAAGTAAAGCACATATATCATGGCAAGGTAAATTTTATAAAGAATCTTTGGAGAATTTTGAATTATTAGCCCAGTTAGGAGATGACGAGGGGTTGTATAAAACAGCAGAAATGTATCTTAATGGTCTTGGTACTAAAAAGGACCAAAGAAAAGCTACAGAATATTTAACAAAAGCTGCTGAAAAAGGAAATAAAGAAGCTCAAACAAAATTAGGTGAATTGTATTATTCATCAAGCTATTTAACTAGAACTTGTTTAGGTCATGATTATAAAAAAGCTTTATATTGGTTTAGAAAAGCAGGAAATGATCCTAAGGCCTTAGAAGCTATAGCGACAATGTATCAATATGGTTTAGGAGTTCCTCAAGATTTAGTAATAGCTCAAAATTACTATGATAAGTGGATTGATGTGTATTATAAAAAAGCACAACAAGGTGATGCAAAGTCTCAATATCTATTGGGTTTATATTTTTACGATGGTACTCGTCATCAAATAGACGAAGAAAAAGCCAAAGAATGGTTTGAAAAGAGTGCTAATCAAAACTATATTCCAGCCTTAGAAATTTTAGGAAATTTATATACTTTTGGTGGTGAGAAAATTCAACAAGATACTGCTAAAGCAAATGATATATATAAAAAATTAATTGAATTATATACTGATCAAATAGGTAAAAATGATATTGATGCAATGATTCAATTAAGTACCTTATATTCTAATGGTATTGGTGTGCCTCAAGATCTTGAAAAAGCAAAAAAATTTTTGATTTTAGCTAGTAATAATAATAGCTTTCAAGCTAAGGAAATATTGGCAGATTTATTAAATTCAGGAAGTATATCTTTTGAAGATGGAACTACTAGCAAACAACTAAAAAAAGAAGCTAGAGAATTAAAAGAGCAGGCTGCTTTGAATGGTGATATTCCTATGATGCGTCAGTTAGGTTACGAATCCGTAACAAATAGTCTTATAGCTAAAGCTGAAGCTGAAGGCACTGTACCTATAGATAGAATTGCTGAAATTTATATTGAAGAACAAGCAAGACCATATGTAGTAGATGCTATAAAATGGTTTACTAATGCGTCAGAAGCTGGTGATGCTGTGGCGATGATGGATTTAGGTCATCTTTATTATACTGCTACGGATTTAACGATTAGAAGTATTAATATGTCTGAAGTATGGTTAAAAAAGAGTGCTGAATTATGTTATGAACCAGCGTATGTTGAGTTAGGTGAACTTTATTCTATTCCAAAAACAAGTTTACATAATTTAAAATTAGCAATTGAATGGTATAAAAAAGCAGCTGAACAAGGTAACATAGAAGCTCAATTAAAATTAGCAAAAACTTTAGCTAAAGGTGGCAAAGGTGTACAACCGAATTATAAAGAAGGTTTAGTTTGGTTGAAGGTTGTGCAACTTGGATATGAAAAGAATAAGATGTTAGAATCACAGGAATATAAAGATTTATTATTATTAGAAGATTCTTTTGCTCATTATTTATCTGAAGAAGAACAAGAACAAGTAATAAAAGAAGCAAAAGAAAAAGTGTTAATTTTTGGAAGTAATTGGTAATACTTTACTAAAGATTTTTTGTATAATAAAAATAAAAGAGATAATTAATAGCATTTTAGTCTAGTAACAAGGTTTTGGTAAAAGTCTATTAACCAAGAAAATAATTTCTGCTCTTGTTATTTAGGTGATTTTGAGAGTAGTTAATTATGGGGTTTGGAATAGATAATGATTTTCCTATAGAGATGGAATCTCTTATTAGGGAGTCACCTAGAGATTTTAAGTTATTAGAAAGAATTCCTTACGCAAGCATTAGTGAATTTGATCATTTTCCAATAAGATTAGCTAATGGTGGAAATGTAGAAAATCTCAGGCCATTAGTTGTTTTAGATGTTATCACAAATACTTTTGATGATGTCGCTTTGTCAAGTATTATTGAGTTTACTATTGTTAGAACTTTATATTCTACTTATGCGAATAAAATAATTTTTATTGATAAAATGCATCATTTTTACGAAGATCCTTTTGTAAAGATTTCAAAAGAAGTTTCTGAGTTAACAGGAATAACAAGTGATCTTGTAAAAGGTTGTAAAATAAATGAATCTATAGTGTCTGCTTGTTTTGCAGATAAACCTCTAGTGATAGCCCATAACGCTTCAGTAATACGTCCTTTATTTGAAAAACGTTTTGCACATATAAAAAGTTTACAAAATTTACCTTGGGCATGTTCTATTAGGGGAATAAAATGGAGATTGATTAACCCTAATTTGACTAGTTTAAGTTTAGAAGGTTTGTCAATTGCTTCAAATTATTTTAAAGAAAAATATAATTCCAATGAAAATGTTTTGACGCTTATTTGGTTGTTAAATTTATATCAAAGTGCCTTTGTTCAATTATTAGCTAGTGCTGATTATCATAATTATATGATAAGGGCGTTGGATGCACCTTTTGAAATAAAAGATAAGTTAAAACAAAATGGTTATCGTTGGGATTTGGCTGGAAAGTATTGGTATAAACAATTATCATCTGTTGATTTTATAGAACAAGAAAAACAATTTTTAAAGAAATTGTATAATCCAAATTTTGAAGACAATTCAAAAAAATTTATTATTATAGAAGATGCATATTATAGATTTAAGAAATATCTTTAAGGAGAAAAAATGGCAAAAGAAAAAGAAAATCTATTTCCTCTTGATGAAATAGATGCAATAAAAGCTTCACCTTGTGATTATCGCTTGTTAAAAAGAATACCAATATCAACATTGAGCAAAGATTCAAATTTTCCAGTAGTATTGAATGAAAGAAAGCCTGATGATATCGTTGTTCAAGCAATTGTTTTAGATACTGAAACTACAGGTCTTGATAGTGACAATGATACTATAATTGAATTGGGTATGGTTAAGTTTTCATATTCAAAGAATAGAAATGTTATTTTATCTGTGGATGGTGTATTTGATGAATATGAAGATACTGATCAAGAGTTATCAAGTGTTATCACAAAAATAACAGGTATTAGCAAAGAAGATATAGCAGGCAAGAAAATTGATATCCAAGATGTTGTCGATTTTATTAAGCCAGAAAATACTCCATTGATTATAGCTCATAATGCAGGTTTTGATAGACCTTTTTTTGATAAAAGGTTTGATAGTAATGAATTATTAATAAAGTTACCGTGGGCTTGTTCCATAAAAGAAATTCCTTGGATAAACTTGGATAGCAAGTTTTCAAAAACAAGTTTAGAGTTTTTGAATACATCATTGGGTTATTTTTATGATTCTCATAGAGCTGATATTGATTGTTTGGCTTTATTATGGGTTTTAAATAAAGTTGATAATGCTTTTTCGTTATTACGTCAAAATGCTCTAGCTTATCATGTTTTATTACAAGCGTTTGGTGCTCCTTTTGATATAAAAAATGATTTAAAGAAAATGGGGTTCAGATGGAATAGCTTTATAAAAGTTTGGGAAAAAGAAATTTTGGAAACAGAACAGTCTACATATTTGGATGAACTGAAAAAATTGTACACCAAGGCTCCTGAATTAGTAAAATTTAGTAAAAAAATTTCATGTAGGAACAGATATAAGAAATAATTAGTTAATTAATTTTAGGGATTGTTTATTTAATGATTTATTGTATTGATTTAGATGGAACTTTAATAAAAAATGATATGTCAGTGACTTCATTTAAGAAATATATAAAAGTGAATCCACTTAATATTTTTAAATGTATCTACTGGTATATTATTGGTACTAGAAGTTTAGTAAAATTTAATCTTGGTCAATGGTATAAATTTGATGTAAATGATTTACCTTATAATAAACAATTAATTCAATTTCTTGAAAATTTATCTAAACAAGACCCAGAATCTGAAATTTATCTTGTATCAGGTAGTACTCAGCAAATAGTAGATAAAATAGCTAGTAATTTTAGTTTTTTTAAGGCGGGTTTTGGGTCTTCTAAAAAAATTAATTTAACAGGAAATAACAAATTATTATTTATTAAAAGTAAATTTGAAGAAAAAAGTATTTGTTATGCAGGAAATTCAAAAGTTGATTTTAAAGTATGGAAAGGAGTATCTACAGGAATTGTAGTGTCTGACGATGAGACATTTATAAATAAAGCCAAAGATGTTACACAAGTTATAGGTGTTTATAAAAATATTTGGTAATGGAATATGCTTATAATTACCATTTTTTCTTGGTACCAAAGATAATATCTGCATCTTCATCAACTTCTTTTTTGCGAGTAGATTCAGCCGAATTTGCTTCGTTGCTTTTTCGCAATGCCAAGATTTTTTCATTTATATCTTCATAAGAAGCTGCTAATTTTTCTTGTACAGAATTTAACCATGCATCATCAATATTTAATTTTTTAAGGGTTTGTAAACCTCCACTAATAAGTTGTCTTGCAGTTGTTATTTGTCCTGATTTAGAGGTTTCATCAATATTACGAAGCAAGCTGGCAAATTGAACTTTAAAAACCATAATTTCAAGCAATTTATCTTCTTGTATTAAATCGTTTTGAGAAACACGACCTTTATTGAATTCCAATCGTAAAATACGGCGCAACTTTCTTAAATTTCTCAGAGCTTTCATGCTCTGGGTAATATCTAGAGGTGGTTTAAAATTTGGAGTTGGTTGAGAATTTGCATTACTTTGATTTATTTGATTTTTTAAATTTTCAATTCTTTGGATAATTGAAATATTTCCTGGTGTCATAATATTTATTTGTTGTAAGGCACACATTACGCGATTTTGTAATATCGAAATCATTTTATTGCTAAAAGGAACCTGAGTTACTGAAAGTAGTAGCTCATCAGCCTCAGAAATAATGTCCTTTTGTCTATTAATAATTAATTTTTTATCTATTTCTTGTTGTAATTGATAATCGTTATACAACATATATATGATAATAAAAATAATAAGGATTATTATACTCAATATCGCAACAGTGATCACCATAATAACCAATCCTTAAAACAAAATAAAATACTTTATATTATATTCAATATATTAATCATAGCGTAAAAATAAATTTATTCTTGAATTAATTGATTAAACATTTATTGATTTTTGGTTTTGATTCACAAATCGGGATTATGTTCGAGAATTATAAATGCATTCTCAAGCATTATGGATTATTCAAAATATATGATAGATCTCATAACTTTAATAAGGTTTTTTGAATTATTGAGCTGTTTTATTGCGTATGTTATAATCAAAGTAATTAAAACAGAGAAATACATTTTTATTTGAATGTGTATCATTTTATTATCTAATTATTTATAAAGGAGTCGCTCATGACTGTTATTAAACAGCAAGACTTTATAGATTCGATATACGATGCTTTGCAGTATATTTCATATTATCATCCCTTAGATTTTATTCGTGGTTTAAAAAAAGCTTACGAACGTGAACAAAATCCTTCTGCTAAAAATGCAATTGCTCAGATTTTGGTAAATTCAAAGATGTGTGCGATTGGTCATAGACCATTATGTCAGGATACAGGTATTGTTACTTGTTTCGTTGAAGTTGGGATGAATGTTACATTTGATGGTAATATGACCATTGAAGAAATGGTAAATGAAGGTACACGCCGTGCTTATACATGTGAAACAAATCCATTGCGTAAGAGTGTATTAATGGATCCTATAGGTGCTCGTGTTAACACTAAGGATAATACACCAGCTGTAACACACATTTCTACTGTTCCAGGTGATAAGGTTACTATCAAGATTGCTTCTAAGGGTGGTGGTTCTGAAAACAAATCCAAGTTAGTTATGTTAAACCCTTCTGATTCAATCGAAGATTGGATTTTAGAACAGATACCTCACATGGGAGCAGGTTGGTGTCCGCCTGGTATTATTGGTGTAGGTGTTGGTGGTACAATGGAAAAGGCTGCTATTTTAGCAAAAGAAGCATTAATGGATCCTATTGATATTGATGAATTAATTGCTAAGGGTGCAGAAACTTCTGAAGAAAAGTTACGTTTAAGCTTGTATGATAAGATTAACAAGACTGGTATTGGTGCTCAAGGTTTAGGTGGTTTAACAACTGTATTAGATGTTAAGGTTCATTCATATCCTACTCATGCGGTTGCAAAACCAGTGGCAATTATTCCAAACTGTGCTGCTTCAAGACATATTGATTTTGAGTTAGATGGAACAGGTCCTGTTAATCTAGTTCCTCCTTCATTAGATGAATGGCCTGATATTGAATTGGGCAGTTCTGATGGTGCCAAGAGAGTTAATTTAAATGGTATTACTAAGGAAGAAATTGCAACTTGGAAGACAGGTGATACTCTGTTGGTAAGTGGTACAATTTTAACAGGCAGAGATGCAGCCCATAAGAAGATTGTAGATTTAATAGCTGCTGGAAAACCATTACCTGATGGTGTTGATTTGAAGGGTAAGTTTATTTACTACGTAGGACCAGTTCCACCAGTTGGAGACGAAGTTGTAGGTCCTGCTGGCCCAACAACATCAACTCGTATGGATAAGTTTGTTGAAACGATGTTAAGTGAAACAGGCTTAATTGGTATGATTGGTAAATCAGAACGTGGTCCACAAGCTGTTGAATCTATTAAGAAGCATGGAGCTGTATATTTAATGGCAGTAGGTGGCGCGGCTTATTTAGTTTCAAAGGCTATAAAGAAGTCTCGTGTGTTAGCATTCCCTGAATTAGGAATGGAAGCTATTTATGAATTTGAAGTTGTAGATATGCCTGTTACTGTTGCCGTTGATTCAAAGGGTAATAATATACATATTGCAGGTCCTGCAGAATGGAAAGAAAAGATTCGTCAAATCGATTTCAAGTACATTGAATAAAAAAATTTAAGACCGGGTAACCGGTCTTTTTTATCATAAGTTACCAATATTCGCTTAATATGATAAATTAAAATTTCGATAAATGAATTAAATTAAGTGATAGATCAAATATGATAGTTAAAATAGTAATTCAGAATATTAAATTATATTGATAATACTCATATATAATTTGATATGAATTTTAATTTTATTGCTTTTTGATTAATCTCCTATTTTTAAAATAAAAATAATTTTTTTATAATATTCTTTAATATAGATTTTATAATGAAGAAAAATGTTTTTACACGTATTGGATATTTATGATAGGATTATATTGTCATTAGGTTAAAAAAATTAGCCAATAACTAAAAAATACAAAACCTTTCAACTATCATAAATTATTAAAAAAATGAAAAACTTATTAGGTATATATAGATGAATAAACAACAACTTGCTAATAAAATATGGGAATCAGCCAACAAGATGCGTTCTAAAATTGAGGCTAATGAATATAAAGATTATATTTTAGGTTTTATATTTTATAAATTCTTGTCTGATAAGGAAGTGGTGTATTTAAAAAATCATGATTGGACTGATGATGATTTGCCAGAACTTGTTGAAGAAGATACAGAAACGGTAGAAGATTGTAAGAAGAATATTGGATATTTTATTTCATATAATAATTTGTTTTCTAGTTGGTTAGCAAGTGGAAAAAGTTTTGATGTATCAAATGTAACTGATGCATTATCAGCATTTGAGAGAAATATTGATGAATCATATAAACGGGTTTTTGATAAAATTTTTGATACATTGCAAATGGGGCTTAACAAGTTAGGCGAAACAAGTGGGGCGAGGACGGTTGCAATTCGAAGTCTTTTGAAATTAATTAAAGATATCCCCATGGATGAAAAGCAAGGATATGATGTTTTAGGATATATATATGAATACTTAATTTCTAACTTTGCCTCTAATGCGGGCAAAAAAGCTGGTGAGTTTTACACTCCGCATGAAGTTTCTCTTTTGATGTCAGAATTAATTTCGCAACATTTAAAGGATAGAACCAATATATCAATATATGATCCGACCTCTGGTTCGGGTTCTTTACTTATAAATATAGGTAAAAGTGTAGCAAAATATATGGAAAAAGAGAATGTTAAATATTTTGCACAAGAACTTAAAGAAAATACATATAACCTTACCCGTATGAATCTTGTTATGAGAGGAATAAAACCAGCGAACATTTTTACAAGAAATGCTGATACGTTAGAAGAAGATTGGCCTATTGATACAGAAAAATATCCTCCAGTTTTACGTGTTGATGCAGTTGTGTCAAATCCCCCTTATTCTCAATCGTGGATTCCTGATGATAAGGAGAATGATCCGAGGTATTCAGGATATGGTTTAGCTCCAAAATCGAAAGCTGATTATGCATTTTTATTGCATGATTTATATCATGTGACGCCTGAGGGCATAATGACAATAGTTCTTCCTCATGGTGTTTTGTTTAGGGGTGGTGAAGAAGGAGATATAAGAAAAAATCTGATAGAAAATAATCACATAGATGCGATCATAGGATTACCTGCTAACATATTTTTTGGGACTGGTATTCCAACGATTATTATGGTGTTACGTCAAAAGAGAACAAATGATGATGTTTTGATTATTGATGCATCAAAAGGATTTGTAAAAGAAGGTAAAAATAATAAGCTTAGAGCATGTGATATAAAAAAGATATCTGATGTTGTAGCAGGGAGATTGTCTATACCTAAATATTCAAGAGCTGTTGAAAGGGATGAAATAAGAAGAAACGAATATAATCTAAATATTCCAAGATATATTGATTCATCTGAAAAAACAGAAAGCTATGATATTTATGCATCTATGTTTGGAGGAATACCGCTAAAAGAGATTAGTGAAATGGACTCTTATTGGAATTTTTTTAAAGGATTAAAGGAAAGTTTATTTGAATCAATCAATGATGGTTATGTAAATTTAAAGTCAGGAGAAATAAAGGTTACAGTAAATAATCATCCTTCTGTAGAAGCTTTTGAAAAAGACTTTGAAAGAGCTTTTGATAATTTTGAAGATTTTCTTGTTAAGGAACTTATAGATAATGTAGAAACAGTTCCAATATCAAGTGAAGAGAAAAAGATAAGTGATAATATTTTTGAAAGATTATCATCAATTGCATTAATTGATAAATATGAAGTATATCAACAACTAGATGAAAATTGGATAATAATAGAAAGTGATTTGGAAATAATTAAAACAGATCCTGAAGGTTTTAATGCTACTAAGAAAGTTGATCCTAAGATGGTGATGAAAAAGGATGTTGAAGTACAAGATGGTTATGTTGGAAGAATCTTGCCTTTTGAATTAGTACAAGAATATTTGCTAGTTAATGAACTTACTTCATTAAAAAAGAAAGAAAATAGATTAGCAGAAATTTCATCTGAATATGAAGAATTATTGAGTTCTATGAGTGAAGATGAAAAGGAGAGTGATGCGATTAATGAAGAAGGTACAGCTTTTGTAAATGCTCAGGTAATTAAATTATCAAAACAATATATGTCAGAAATGAAGAAAGGGGTATTTTACAATGAAGAAAGTATTGAAAATAAAATACTAAAATGTTCAAAATTAATTGCAGAAGAAAAGCAACTCAGAAAAGAAGTAAAAGAAGAAACAGAAGAACTTCAAGTTAAAACAAAAGCAACTATAGAGAATTTGACTGATGATCAGGTTAAAGAATTGCTAAAGAGAAAATGGATTTCAAAGCTTATTTCGAGCATAAAGACGATTCCAACAAAACTAATAAATGAGCTAATTTTGCAAATAAATATTCTTGCAAACAAGTATAGCGAAACGTTTGAAGATATAGAAAAAAGCATAGCTGAAACAGAAAATGAACTATGTTCTTTAATGGATTCACTTCGTGGAAATGAGTTTGACATGAAAGGGATCAACGAGTTCAAATTCTTGTTAAAAGGTAAATAGCATGGCGACTAAAGAAAAGAAAATCCCTGATATAAGATTTGAAGGATTTACTGATACTTGGGAACAGTGTAAGTTAGAAAATGTTGCTACATTTAGCAAAGGAAATGGCT
>JBJFGR010000011.1:0-4773 GCA_051892875.1 Succinivibrionaceae bacterium | reverse complement strand
ATTATTAACAATTTGTATAATTTTATAGTTTTTTATAGATCCTAATTAGCGGTAACATAGAAAAGATGTTTATAATTTTTTGTAAGATATTTGCTATATATTAGTAGGAAAATTTACATATTTTTAACATTAAAATTTAAAAATAATTTTTACTAATAATTGTGAAATAAGGCTTAATGGTATTTGTTTTTATATTTTGATTTTATGGGGGTTTGAGTATGGTGATTTGTATCACAATGAAAATTTTATTAAAGGATTATAATTACTTGCGTAGATAGGGGGAGACATGGATGTTTCCATAAGAGTTCTTAGGACGAGAACTAAAACTACCTTGAACATGGACGTTCTTACAGATTAGTGAGAGGAAGATCAATGACTGGTCTTCCTTTTATCTTTTTTAGTTCAGTGTCAAAAATTTGACATTGAAATATTTTTTTCTCTTATAAATTGTTTAATATATATCGAATAATATTTTAGGAGAAAAAAATGGATTTTGTAGGCAATATATTAATATTAGAAAAAGACACAGAAAGTCGCAAGCAATTAGAAACTATTGTAAGTTTTTTAGGTTGCGAGTGGCAGAGTGGTAATTTTGATGATTGTTATTCATTTTTAGAATGTGATAATTGTAACGCTACATTAGTTATAGCTGGTGACATGGGTTCTATTTCTCCTGGTGATATTATGAAAGCCCATCCAGAATTGCCTTTTATTTTTACTCAAAAATATTCTGAAAAAGATTTGTCCAATTTACCTAATATGATTGGTATATTAGGTAAGGATGGAACTTATGAAGGTTTTTTACAGTTATTAAGATTTTGCCAATCTTTTAATTCACTGCATAAGAATATAAAAAAAAGTAATAATGCTCGAACTTTACTTAAATTATTAGTTGGAAAAGGAAATGCGATTCAAGAAGTAAGACATTTGATAGAACAAGTTGCACCAACTGATGCCAATGTTTTAATTTTAGGAGAATCAGGAACTGGTAAAGAGGTGGTTGCTAGAGCTGTTCATGAATTGAGCAATCGTCGAGATAAAGCTTTTGTGCCTATTAATTGTGGCGCTATTCCTGGAGAGTTACTTGAAAGCGAACTGTTTGGTCATGAGAAAGGGGCTTTTACTGGTGCTATAACTAGCAGAGTCGGTAGATTTGAACTTGCAGAAGGGGGAACAATATTTTTAGATGAAATTGGTGATATGCCATTACAAATGCAAGTGAAATTATTGCGAGTGTTACAAGAAAGAGTTTATGAACGCGTAGGTAGTAATAAGCAGATAAAAGCTAATGTGAGAGTAATTGCAGCAACACATAGAAATTTAGAAGAAATGATAAAAGAAGGAAAGTTTCGAGAAGATTTGTTTTATCGTTTAAATGTTTTTCCGATTCAAACACCGCCGCTTAGGGATAGAAAGGACGATATACCTCTTTTAATACAAGAACTTATAAGTAGGTATGATAGAGAACATAACGTAGGCGTTAGATTTACTCAACGTGCTATGGAATCTTTAATGCAACATGAATGGTCTGGAAATGTAAGAGAGTTATCAAATCTTATTGAAAGAATGATTATCATTCATCCTAATGAAATAGTAGATGCTAAAGATTTACCACCTAAATATCAATATGCTATTGATGGTAATGGAAAGTTAGATGGTGAATATATATCAGAAAAAGATGCTTTATTTGATTTGTTTAATGAAATTTCAGATTCAAGTGAAGATTCTTATTTAGATGAGGAATCAAAAGAAGAAGAAATTAAGGATGAAAATTTAGCTAAACCATTTACTAATAATGTATTACCTCCAACAGGAGTTAATTTAAAAGATATGGTTACTCAAATTGAAGTTGATATGATAAAGCAAGCACTAGCTGCGACAGATGGTGTAGTGGCAAGAGCAGCTGAAATTTTACAGATGAGAAGAACAACCTTAGTTGAAAAGATAAAAAAATATGGTATATCAACAAAAGATGATGCTTAATTATTGATTTGTAAAATTAAGGTATGATAAATAATATTTACTGTTTTTATTCAGTATTAATTTTATAATACATTGTATTGTTAGTTTGGATAATAAAAAGTACGCAATAAATTATGATCAAATTAAGTAAGTATATAGTATTATTATTTTTTGTAACATTATCAACGTCATGTGTAAATGCCACAAATATAGAAAATACATTCAATAATGATGTAAAGCTTGAAGATCTGGTTAAAGAAGAGTCTGTTTCTGTTGATGAATTGACCTTTTTTAACAGATATAAAAAAGAAAGGTCTTTATATTTGCAAGCCTTAGAATCTTTTAAGAATAAAGATATTGCGTCATTAAACAAATTATTAAATTCCAATGAACTTGCTGATTATCCATTATTTGTTTATTTAAAATTTCAAAAGATGCAAGATACAACAACTCCATTTGATGAAATTAAATCATTTGTAAATGATAAAGAGCATATTATTTTATCAAATAGAATAAAAGCGTATTATATTGCTTATTATACAAAGTCAGGAGAATATAAAAAGGTTTTGGAATTATCACCGAATGAACCTGTATCACCATATTTACAATGTTACTGGTATGATGCTAGATTACATTTGGGTGACAAGAATAAACCTTTATCTTTTATAAAAAATAAATATAGAAACGGGGATAATTTATCCCAACCTTGTTTAAGTTTAGCAAGAGATTTATATAAAAAGAAGTTACTGACTAAAAAAGATCTTTGGGAACGTTATAGAAATTCGTATTGGACTAGAAATGGTACTAAAGTAAATAAGGAAACGGCAAAAGAATTAAAAGAAAAAAAATTAGGATATGATAAAAGTATAAAAATATTATCAAAATTATATGATAATCCACATCCTAGTAAGTATGATAAATTAATTCCTAAGGGGTTTAATAATGTTCGTTTTGTAGCATTTTCAAGATATGCTCGTATGAATCCCCTAGATGCATATAATTATATTTCTACCTATAAAAAGAAATACGGATTAACAAAAGCACAAGAGAATAAGCTAAATAAGATTATAATTTCAGTACTAATGTATAGACGTGATGATTTACCTCTGTCATATATTGATCAGCATATATTGTCTTTTCAAAGAACAGATATGATTGAACAGCGTATACGTATTGCAATTTGGATGAATGATTATACATCAATTATTAAGTATATTAACCATTTACCACAAGAACTTAAAAACGCTGATAATTATAAATATTGGTTGGCAAGGTCTTATGAAGCAACCAATAAAAAAGAACAAGCAGATATTTTATATAGGGAAGTAGCTGAACAAAGAAGTTTTTATGGATTTATTACTTCTAAAAAGTTGGGAATGAGTTTAGAATTAAATGATTTTACTGTTTCTACAATAAATCTTAATTTAAAAAAAGAGTTATTGAACAAAGTTAAATCATATGCACGTTTCCAGGAGTTTGAATACTTGTCTGATAACAAAGGTATACAAACAGAGTGGCAAGCTATTATGCAAGAGTCTTCACTAGATGATGCAAGGGTTATTGCAACAATAGAAGCCAATAGAGGATATCAGGATTTAGGTATTTGGGAAAGCATTTATAAAAAAGATTGGGATGTTTTGTCATTAAGATTTCCAATAATTTTTAAAGAAGATTATGAAAAGGCTTCAAAAGAACTAAATGTGCCTTTATCATATTTGCTAGCTATTACTAGACAAGAAAGTATGATGAATCCATTAGCAACTTCTCCTGTGGGTGCAAGAGGATTAATGCAAATTATGCCAAGTACTGCTAAAAATGTTGCCAAAAAATATAATTATGACTATAAGAATAGTGATGATTTATATATTCCGTTAATAAATATAAAGTTTGGGGCAACATACCTTCATGATTTATTAGATAGTTTTAATGGGAATAGAATTTTTGCAACTGCTGGTTATAATGCTGGTCCTAGCAGATCTGTTCAGTGGAAGAGTAAGGATGGTAAGTATCGAGATATGATTACTTATATTGAATCCATACCTTTTAATGAAACTAGAAATTATGTTCAAAAAGTTTTGTTTTATGAATATATTTATCAAAATCTTTTAGGAATTAAAGATCCTGAATTTTTAAGTGAACTTGAGTTAAATAGTAGTTATTAATTTCACATAATCTCTTAAAAATTAATTTGTATTTATATTTTTTGATAAATGTGTTAAATTTAAAAAAATATCATACAAGTGTATAATTATTATGTATAATAAAGTCGACGGAGTTTGTGTGTTAATTCCTGCAGTGTAAATGTTATTAGTAAGGTGCGTTATGTCTACAATAAAGGATGTAGCTTTATTAGCTAATGTTTCAAATTCGACAGTATCGAGAGTAATTAATAAGTCTGCGAATGTTGCACCTGAAAAGGTTGCAGCTGTTATGAAGGCTATGCAAGAATTAAATTTTCAGCCTAACAGTTTCGCTCAAGCTCTAGTAAATAAAAGATCTAATTGCATAGGTGTTTTAGTCGGAGATTTGTGCGGTGGACCTTTTTTTGCCCAAATGATGCGAGGTATTGAGAATAAAATTTTACCTGAAAACAAGTATGTTATAGTAATGTCAGGTAATCATAATCATGATAGAGAAAAAAATAGTATTGAAGCATTGCGATTGAGAAGATGTGATGCTTTGATAATTCATTCAAAAGCATTGAGTGATGAAGAATTACTTGAAATAACTAAATGTGATGTTCCTATTGTTTTTGTAAATAGACTAATACCTTCATTAGAGGATAGATGCGTTTGGGTTGATATTTTATCA
>JBJFGR010000010.1:0-24848 GCA_051892875.1 Succinivibrionaceae bacterium | reverse complement strand
CCTAAGATCGCATAGAATCTAGGTTGGTATGTTGTTTTCCATCTAATTTAAGTGGAAAACTTGAGTTATTAAATATTCAATTCAACTGCGGAATGTAGGATATAAAAAACTTGAATGTTTATATCTGTTTTACAATAAATTTAAATTTTAATATAATGAACAGTCACTTTAAAGTTTTATTAAAATAAAAAAAATGGGGTTTATATTTCATGTTATCGATTGATGAAACATTAGCAGAGCTTGTTCGTGGTACAGATGCAGTTATTCCTGTTGAAGAATTAAAGGCAAAGCTTGAATTAGGACGTCCTTTAAGGGTTAAATTGGGTATGGATCCTACAGCACCTGATATTCATTTAGGTCATACTGTTATCCTTAATAAATTAAAGAAGTTTCAGGACTTAGGACATGAAATTATATTGATTATTGGTGATTTTACAGCTGCTGTGGGGGATCCAACAGGAAAGAATGCTACAAGACCACCACTGTCGAGAGATAAGATATTGGAAAATGCTAAGACTTATTCAGAACAAGCTTTCAAGATTTTAGATCCTGCAAAAACTAAAGTTGTTTATAACTCAGAATGGCTAAACAAGCTAGGTGCAGATGGCATGATTAAATTGGCAGCCAAGCAAACTGTTGCTCGTATGTTAGAGCGAGATGATTTTAAGAAAAGATATGCTGCGGGTCTGTCAATTGCAATACATGAATTTATTTATCCATTGTTACAGGCCTACGACTCTGTTGCATTAGAAGCTGATGTGGAATTGGGTGGTACTGATCAAAGATTTAATTTATTGATGGGTAGAGAACTTCAAAAAGAAGAAGGTTTAAGTCAGCAAGTTGTTTTAATGATGCCATTATTAGTTGGTCTTGATGGTGTTAAAAAGATGAGTAAGAGTGCTGGTAATTACATTGGTGTTCATGATGAACCGAATGATATGTTTGGTAAGATTATGAGTATCAGTGATGAACTTATGTGGAATTACTATGAATTACTGAGTTCAAAATCATTAAAAGAAATTGAAGTATACAAGACAGGTATCGCAAATAATGAAATTAATCCTCGTGATGTAAAGATTGAATTAGCAAAAGAAATTATTACAAGATATCACGGAAAGGATGCTGCAGAAGCTGCTCATAATGATTTTACAACACGTTTTTCAAAAAATGCAATTCCTGAGGATATTGAAGAAAAGGAAGTGTTATTAAATGGTGTTGAAACTGTTGCTATTGCAAATATGTTAAAAGATGCTGGTTTAGTAGCGACAACATCTGAAGCAATACGTATGATTAAGCAAAATGCTGTAAAGCGAGACGGTGAAGTTATTACAGATACTAAATTACAAGTTCAGCCAAGTACGGCTGTTTGGCAAGTTGGTAAGAGAAAATTTGCAAAGATAACTGTAAAGTAATAAAAAATAATGAACATTCTCTTTTTAAAAAAGTAGACATTTTTTTAAAAAAATGGTATAAATTATACAGAATTTTTGTTTAGTTTTTGATTAAACATTGTGAAGTATTTTTTTGTGTTTTATGGTATTTTTAATATTTTTATAACACAGTAGTTATATGATTCATGCCATTAATGATATATGTAATATTAATACTTATACCAATATAATGGTTATGGATGTATAGAAAACAATCTAGATCAGAGAAAGCTCCGGTCAGAAACGTACCGGGGCTTTTTTTATATATTGAGTAGGAGATTAGTTTATTGCAAACTATAGAACAAACAGTCGCTGAAGTTATTACACCAGTGCTTGATAGCCTTGGGATTTCTTTGTGGGGAATTAAGGTTGTCAGAAATCCAAAACATGCAGTATTGCAGATTTTTATTGACAAGGATGGCGGAGTGACAATAGATGACTGCTCTGATGTTACATTGCAAATCAATGGTGTATTAGATGTGGCCGATCTATTTAAAAATCCATATACTTTGGAAGTTTCATCTCCAGGTTTGGATCGTCTCCTTTTTACTTTTGAACAAGTACAATCTTATATTGGATCTGAAATGAATATAGAAGTAAGTATGCCAATATTAAATCGTAGAAGATTTAGAGGTATATTGCAAAAGATCGAAGGGGATACTTTGTTTTTATTAGTTGATAATGAAGTTTATGAAATTGCTTATCCTAATGTAAGTAAAGCTCAGTTAATACCAGTTTTTAATACAGTTGGCAAGAAGTAAGGGTTGGAAAAATGTCTAAGGAAATTTTGGCAATAGTTGATGCTGTATCGAATGAAAAGGCAATTGATCGAGAAAAAGTTTTTGAAGCTTTGGAAGGTGCTTTAGCTATTGCAAGTAAGAAAAAGTTTGAAGGTTTAGATGTTGATATCAAAGCTACTATAAACCGTAAAAATGGTGATTTTACTATTAATAGACGTTGGTTAGTAGTAGACAAAGAAGGATCTTTAGAATATCCATCTAGAGAAACAACTCTTGAGGCTGCTCGTGTGGATGAACCAAATATTGTTCCAGGTGATTATGTTGAAGAACAATTAGAGGCTGAAAAATCAATAAATTCAGATAAGAATAAGACTGGTTTATTTGACCGTATTACTGCTCAAACTGTAAAACAAGTATTGCAACAAAAAATAAAAGAAGCTGAACGTCAACAAGTTATTGATATGTTTCAACAACACGTTGGTAAAGTAGTTATTGGTACAGTAAAGAAAGCAACTCGTGAGCTGGTAACTTTAGATTTAGGTAACAATGCTGAAGCAGTATTACGTAGACCAAATATGATTCCAAGAGACTCTTTTCGTAATGGTGACCGCGTAAGAAGTTTATTACTTCCTATCAGAACGGATGGAAAAGGTCCACAAATGGAAGTAAGTAGAACAACACCTGAATTTTTAAAGGAATTGTTAACAATTGAAGTTCCTGAAATCGGTGAAGGACAATTAGAGATTATTAATGCTGTACGTGATCCTGGTTTACGATCTAAGGTTGCAATTCGTGCAAAGGATAAGAGAATAGATCCTAAAGGTGCATGTATAGGCATGAAAGGTTCAAGAATTAAGAACGTATCAAATGAATTATGTAACGAAAATATTGATATTATCGTTTATGATGAAAACTTTTCTAAATACGTTATAAATGCAATGGAACCTGCAGAAGTAAAAACAGCAACTATTGATAAGACAAAGAAACTTATTGAATTAGGTGTTGATAATGACGAGCGTAAATATGCACGTGCTATAGGCTCTAATGGTCAAAATGTTAAGCTTGCATCAGCACTTATCGGTGATGGATGGAAGATTAAAGTAATGACTACTAGCGAAATGGAAAGACGTCAAAACGATGAGTCTGAACGTTTACTTAATTTGTTCTGTGATGCGTTAAATGTAGACCAAGATTTTGCACAAGCGTTAATTGATGCAGGTTTTTCAACAATTGAAGAAATAGCTTTTGTTGAACCTCAGGAATTGATGGCATGCATTGATGGTATTGATGAGGATATAGTTGCTGAATTGCAGAAGAATGCCAATGAATCAAGATTACATATTTCAACTCCAAGTGGCAAGCCTTTGTCAATAGACCTTATAAACTTGGAAGGAATGGATACAAACATTGCTATAGGTTTGGCACAACTAGAAATATCTACCTTAGAAGAGCTTGCTGATTGTGCATCTGACGATTTGGCTGATATTACCGATTTAGAACCTGAAAAGGCTGGTGCCCTAATAATGGCGGCTCGTAATTTAACATGGTTCAAGGATGGTAAATAATTCACAAACATAATTTATTAGCTAAAGAACAAAAGAAATAAATAGGTGATTTAGGATTTGTGATAATCCTAGATTCTTAAAAAGAATTATTATTTGAGTGAATGATTGTTTATGGCAGATGAAAAGAATCGTAATAATGGTGGAAATAAACCATTAAGTTTGAAAAAAACTGGAAGCACAGGTAAAAAAGAAGAGCAAATAATTCGTACACAAAATGGTGTGACAGTTAAGGTAAAAGAGAAACGTGTTATAAGCACTTCTCATCATAAGGTAATATCAGAAGATAAAAAAGTTGAAGTTAAGAAAGAAGAAGGTGTAAAACCAACTCCAAAGCCAAAGGTTGCTCCTGTTTCTCAACCAAAAGTTTTAACAGAGGAAGAACGAGCTGCTAAACTTCGTCAAGAGGCTGAATCAGCTCAATTAAAGGCTGCTCAAGAAAAAGAAGCTTTACGTAAAGCTGAAGAAGCTTCAAAGCGTCAGTCTGAAGAAACACGCAAAATGCTTGAAGAAAATGAAAAGCGTTGGCAGGAAGAAGAAGCAAGACGCCAAGCGTTGTCAGAAGAAGATGACGATAGCACAACTTCTCGTTATGTAAAAGAAGCTGAAGAAGAACAAGAACGTGAAGAAGAAAATCGCGGTCGCAGACGTGGAAACAATACAAATATTAAGAAAAAGAGTCGCGAAGAAGAAGATCGTGAAGAAAGAAATAACAACAAAAAACTTCAAAAGGGTAACAAGAAGTTAAAAGGTTCTGCAAAATTAAATCAGCAACAACACGCATTTAATAAGCCTGTTGCTGTTGTTGCTAAGGATGTTGTAATTGGTGAAACAATTACAGTATCTGATTTAGCTCAGAAAATGGCTGTTAAAGCTTCAGAAGTTATAAAAGTAATTATGAAATTAGGTGACATGGTTACTATTAACCAAGTTATTGATCAAGAAACAGCTCAATTAGTTGCCGAAGAAATGGGGCATAAGGTAATAATTCGTAAAGAAAACGAGTTAGAAGAAGAAGTGTTAAGCGATCGTGATGTAAATAGTGCTGCTGAACCAAGAGCTCCTGTAGTAACAATTATGGGTCACGTAGACCATGGTAAGACTTCTTTACTTGACTATATTCGTAAGTCAAAAGTTGCATCTGGCGAAGCTGGTGGTATAACGCAACATATAGGTGCGTACCATGTTGAAACTGGTAATGGTATGATTACTTTCCTAGATACACCAGGTCATGCTGCATTCACAGCAATGCGTGCACGTGGTGCAGCAGCTACAGATATTGTTGTTTTAGTTGTTGCTGCAGATGATGGTGTAATGCCTCAGACAATAGAAGCTATTCAACATGCTAAAGCTGGCAATGTACCAATTGTTGTTGCTATCAATAAAATTGATAAACCAACTGCTGATCCTACACGTGTAATAAATGAGTTAATGCGTTATGGCATTTATTCAGAAGATATGGGGGGGGATACTCAATTTGTGAGAGTATCAGCAAAGACTGGTCAAGGCATTGATGATTTACTTGATGCTATTTTATTACAAGCTGAAGTTTTAGAATTAAAAGCTGTTAAAGATGGTATGGCTTCAGGTGTAGTAATTGAATCAAGACTTGATAAAGGTCGTGGTCCTGTTGCATCAGTATTAATTAAGCAAGGTACTTTGCATGTAGGTGATATTGTACTTTGCGGTTTTGAGTACGGTAAAGTACGTGCTATGCGTAACGAATTGGGCAAAAATGTAGAAAGTGCAGGACCTTCTATACCGGTTGAAATTTTAGGTTTAAGTGGTGTACCTGTAGCGGGTGATGAAGCAACTGTAGTTCGTGATGAAAAGAAAGCACGTGAAGTTGCTAATTATCGTCAGGGTAAGTTCCGTGAAATAAAGATTGCTCGTCAACAAAAAGCTAAACTTGATAATATGTTCAAGGAAGGTTCAGCTTCAGAACTTAATATTGTATTAAAAGCGGATGTTCAAGGTTCTGTTGAAGCCATTTCTGATTCATTGTTGAAGTTATCAACAGATGAAGTAAAAGTTACAATAGTGTATTCAGGTGTTGGTGGTATAACTGAAACTGATGCTACATTAGCAGCTGCTTCTCAAGCTATTATTTTAGGTTTTAATGTTCGTGCTGATGCTTCAGCTCGTAAGGTTATTGAGTCTAATAGTATTGATATTAGATACTACAGTGTTATTTATGATTTGATTGATGAAGTTAAACAGGCTATGAATGGTCTGTTAGGTTCTGATATTAAGCAACAAATTATTGGTAATGCAGAAGTTCGTCAAGTATTTAGACATCCTAAGTTTGGTTTAATTGCAGGTTGTATGGTTGTAGAAGGTGTTGTAAAACGCTCAGCTCCAATACGTGTATTGCGTGATAACATTGTTATATTTGAAGGTGAATTAGATTCTTTACGACGCTTTAAAGATGACGTATCTGAAGTAACAAATGGTTTCGAATGTGGTATTGGTGTTAAAAACTATCAAGATGTTCGTGAAGGTGACTTAATCGAAGTATTTGAAAATATAGAAGTTAAGCGTACTTTAGACCAAGTTGCAAAAGAAAAAGAAGGTAAAGAAAAGTAGTTAAAAAGTTTTTTTAATTTTCTTTTATAATAAACCACAGGTATTGCTAGTTATAATTCTAGTGAACTTGTGGTTTTATGCACAGATTTTTTTAAGTAAGGAAATTGACTCTATGGCAAGAGAATTTAGTAGAGCCGATCGTGTTGCTCAGCAAATGCAACGTGAAATAGCTGTAATATTACAACATGAAATGAAAGATCCTCGTGTATCTATGGCAACAGTTAGTGATGTTAAGGTTTCTGGAGACTTAATGTATGCAAAGATATATGTAACTTTTATTAACAACGATCCCGAATCTGTAAAACAAGGAATTAAAGTTTTAAATAAAGCTAAAGGTTTTTTTAGAAGTATGATAGGTAAAGCAATGAAACTTCGAGCAGTACCTGAAATTACTTTCTACTATGATAAATCTTTAGATGAAGGTATGCGTATATCAAGTCTTATTACAAAAACATTAAAACATGATGCAGAATTGGCGTTAGAATCAAATATTGAACAAGATAGTAGTGCAGAATCTTAAAATATAGTTTATTCTGCAAATATATTTTTTATTGGAGATTTTACAAAAATGCCTCGACGAAGTAAGAGAGATATCAATGGTGTTTTATTATTAAACAAACCTAAAGGTATCACGTCCAATGATGCAATGGTGCGTATTCGTGGTATATTTTACGCTCAAAAAGCAGGTCACACAGGTGCTTTAGATCCTTTAGCAACAGGTATGTTGCCGATATGTTTAGGAGAAGCAACTAAATATTCACAATTTTTATTAGATGCCGATAAGTCATATGAAGTTGAGGCAACTTTTGGTATAAGAACAACAACATCTGATGCTGAAGGTGAAATAATTTCAAAAAAAGATGTAAACTTTTCTGAAGCTGATTTATTATCAGCAATATCTAAATTTGTGGGAAATATTCAACAAATTCCAAGTATGTATTCAGCATTAAAATATCAAGGTAGACCATATTATGAATATGCTCGTAAAGGTATTGAAATTCCTAGGGAAGCTCGATATATTACTATTTTTGAATTTCGGTTAGATGAATTTAATAAAGAAAATCATACAGCAAAGATGTATGTTCATTGCTCAAAAGGAACTTATATTCGTTCATTAATAGATGATTTGGGTGAATATTTGGGTTGTGGTGCTCATGTATCGATGCTGAATAGGATTGGTGTAGCTGATTATCCTATTGACAGAATGGTAACATTTGAAACAATAGATGATATAGTAAAAAAGTCTCATGAAGCAGGATTTACTGCTTTTGAAGCCTTAGATTCCTTATTATTACCAGTAGATTCAGCTGTTCAGCGTTTACCAAAAATATTTTTGTCTGAAGAAGAAGGTAAAGATATTTTATTAGGAAAAAGATTAAAAGTAACACCTGTTAATATGTTAACAACAGATTTGCAACCAATTCGTATATATGTAGGTTCTGAAAATAATCCTGACAAATCCGAATTTATAGGTGTTGGTGAAATAGCATATGATCATTTGTCTCCTAAGAGATTAATAGCAACTGCAAAAACCAATTTTTCAGATGAAATCATTCCTAAAGTTGAGAGATGAATATAGAAGATTTACAAGAGTGTGAACTCATTTTTGTATAAATACATCTACCTCTAAAGTGATAGGAACTATAAGTATTTAGTTATCCTATCACATGTTTCTTTTAAAATTGACAATTGATTTAATACCTTTAAAGTTTAATTTTTAATTAATTCAAGTGGGAACTTAAGTTTTGATAAAGTAATGATGCACAGATAATAAAAAATCCCATTTTTTGCACAATTTTAGTTCAAAGTTTGATTTTTATAAAATTAAAAAAATTGCGAATCCTTGATATACATAAGATTTTAAGATAATTATTAATGTTGGTATATCTTTTGCTTTACAAAGGAATATGTGACTTATATCACTTTGAATGAGGAAAGATTATTATGTTAAAGCTTCGTAATTTAGTTAGTGCAATTATTGCAACATCTCTTTTATCTTCTTCTGGTTCAGTATTAGCTGCTGATGATACTATCAAGGTTGGTGTACTTCATTCTTTATCAGGAACGATGGCTATTTCTGAAACTTCCTTAAAAGATACTGTCCTTATGCTTATAGATGAGCAGAATAAAAAAGGTGGAGTTCTAGGTAAAAAGCTTGAACCAGTTGTTGTAGATCCAGCATCTAATTGGCCTCTATTTGCAGAGAAGGCTAGAGAATTGTTGCAGAAGGATAAGGTATCCGTAATTTTTGGGTGTTGGACATCTGTATCTCGTAAGTCCGTATTACCAGTTGTTGAAGAATTGAATGGTATTTTATTTTATCCAGTGCAGTATGAAGGAGAAGAATCATCTAAGAATGTATTCTATACAGGTTCTGCTCCAAATCAGCAAGCTATTCCTGCTGTTGATTATTTAATTTCTCAAGGTGTTAAGCGTTGGGCTTTAGTAGGTACAGACTATGTTTATCCAAGAACTGCAAATAAGATCTTAGAAGCTTATTTAAAACAAAAGGGGTTTACTGATAAGGATATTACAGTAAATTATACACCTTTTGGTCATTCAGATTGGCAGTCAATTGTATCTGATATAAAGAAGTTTGGAACAACAGGGGTTAAGACTGCAGTTGTTTCAACAATAAATGGTGATGCGAACGTTCCTTTCTATAAAGAATTAGCAAATCAAGGTGTTTCCGCAAAAGATATACCTGTAGTTGCGTTTTCTGTAGGTGAAGAAGAATTAACAGGTATTGATACTAAACCTCTAGTTGGTCATTTAGCATCATGGAACTATTTCCAAAGTGTTGATTCGGATTTAAATGATGAATTTGTGGAAAAGTGGCATGCTTACACAAAGAATGACAAGAGAGTAACAAATGATCCAATGGAAGCTACATATATTGGTTTTAATATGTGGGTGGAAGCTGTTAATAAGGCCGGTACTACAGATAGCGAAGCAGTGCAAGATGCTTTGATCGGTACAACTGTTCCTAATCTAAGTGGTGGATATGCCACAATGATGCCAAATCATCATATTACAAAGCCTGTATTTATTGGAGAAATACAAGAAGATGGACAGTTCCAAGTTGTTTATAGTACATCAGGCAGTGTAGTTGGTGATGCTTGGTCTGATTACTTATCTGGTTCAAAGGATCTTATTAGTGATTGGAGAAAGCCAATGAAATGTGGTAATTTCAATGTTGTTACAGGAAAGTGTGGTGGTTCTTCAGCTAAGTAGTTCGATAAAAAATTAGGTGGTTTGCATGAGAGTATGTAGTTTAAAGTATCTTGGAATTACTCTAATCTATATCTTGCTCATCTGTTTTCAAGGCGTGGCTCACGCCTTGACTCCAGAAGAAGCTCTTTCTGTTTTAGGTGATAGAAAGAGTTCTTTTGAAAGTAAGAATCAAGCAATAGAAGTTATTGCTCAGAGTAATGTTAGTTATGGTCAATTAGTTTTACAATCAATGAGTGAAAATTCTTTGTTTTTTGATAAAAAACAAGGTGATTTATATAGTGAAATCAATGGTGAATATTTCAATGTAGTCACTCATGAAAAGTTTTCTGGAAAAAATCGTAATTTAAAACGAGTAGCAATAAATAATAGTATAAGAAGTAATTTAACACTTTTAAATGCTATGCGTAGTTTACGTGATAACAGTTTGAGTATTAGTGAACGGATTCAGAATGCAAATGATTTGATAGGTTTTGTTGAATATAAAAAAACAGATCAATTAGAAATGTTGCGTAATCAATATATAACAAAATCACCTGAATTATCTGAAATGTTGAGTTATGTAATAGCATCAGCAGATTTAGATTCAGATAACTCCAAAGTACGCAATGGTGCAATGCATATTTTGTCTGAATTTAATTCACCAAAACTTATTCAAAAGTTTTCAAATATTGCTCAAAATGATACAGATCCAAGTAACAGACTATATGCAGAACATTTAGTTAGGAATTTGGAAGCGACTCAAAGGATTTATTCAGGAATAGAAACATTATATTTTGGTATAAGCTTAGGTTCTGTTTTGGTTCTTGCTGCTATAGGTTTAAGCATAACTTTTGGTGTAATGGGCGTTATTAATATGGCTCATGGTGAGTTAATGATGATTGGTGCCTATACTGTATATGTAATGCAACAAGCAATGCCTAATAATCCAGGGATTGCATTAGTTCTTTCAATTCCTATGGCATTTATAGTTAGTGGACTTACTGGAATAATTATAGAACGCTTTGTTATTAAATATTTATACGGTAGACCTTTAGAAACACTTTTAGCAACATTTGGCATTAGTTTGTTGTTACAACAAGGGGTAAGAACTATATTTTCAGCTTTAAATAAGAATGTAGTTATTCCCGATTTTATGAGTGGAACTATAAAGATAAATGAATTTTTATCAATCACCTATAATCGTTTTTACATCATCATTTTTTGTTTCTTGGTATTTTTTGTATTGAGATATATTTTGCAACATTCTCGATTAGGTTTGGAAGTTCGTGCTGTTTCTCAAAATAGAGCGATGGCTAGAAATATGGGAGTTCGCAGTGCTAGAGTTAATGCATTAACTTTTGGTTTAGGTTCAGGTATTGCAGGTTTAGCTGGTGTTGCATTATCTCAACTTACTAATGTTGGTCCAAATCTAGGGCAAAATTATATAGTTGACTCTTTCTTAGTAGTAGTATTTGGTGGCTCTGGAAATATTTGGGGAACCATGTTAGCAGGTATGACTTTAGGTATTGCTAATAAGATCATTGAACCTATGTATGGGGCTATGCTAGCAAAGATTATAATTTTAGTTGGCGTTATTCTCTTTATTCAAAAAAGACCGAGAGGATTATTTCCTCAACGTGGCAGATCAGTGGAGGATTAACACATGTTTGATTTATTAAAAAGAGACAAAAAAGGTTTTAGTGTTCTTGGTGCTGTATGGATCTTTGTAGCTTTAATTATCATAGGTAATTTAGGATTTGAAGAAGATAGTGTCTTTTTTGTAGGTAGTAATACTGTTACCTTAGTAGGCAAATACTTGTGTTATGCATTATTAGCAGTGTCTTTAGATTTAATTTGGGGGTATTTAGGTATATTATCCTTAGGACATGCCGCTTTTTTTGGCCTTGGTGGGTATGTGATGGGTATGTATTTAATGCGCCAAATTGGAGATAGAGGGGTTTATGGTAATCCTTTGCTTCCTGATTTTATGGTGTTTTTGAATTGGGATTCTTTACCATGGTACTGGGAAGGTGTTAATCACTTTTGGTTTGCTGCTATTCTTATAATGCTTGTACCTGGTTTATTAGCTTTTGTATTTGGATACTTTGCTTTTAAATCAAGAGTAGGAGGAGTTTATTTATCTATTATCACCCAATCATTAACCTTTGCTTTAGCTTTAGCATTTTTTAGAAATGAAATGGGGTTTGGTGGCAATAATGGTTTGACAGATTTTAAGGATATTTTAGGTTTTTCTCTAGCTAGTGATGGTACTCGTTTATCATTATTAGTTATCTCAGCCATTTTCTTAACTGTGGGATATATTATTTGTAGAATTATTATTAATTCACGTTTAGGAAAAGTCACTGTTGCCATACGTGATGCTGAAATGCGTACACGTTTTATTGGATATCACGTTGAATGGTTTAAATTGGCAATATTTGTATTTGCATCAGTTTTAGCTGGTATTGCTGGTGCTTTATATGTTCCTCAAGTTGGAATTATAAATCCTAGTGAATTTAATCCTATAGCATCTATTGAACTTGTTATTTGGGTTGCTGTTGGTGGCAGATCAACTTTATATGGTGCAATTATCGGGGCAATATTAGTTAATTATGCCAAGACAGTGTTTACAGGAATATTTCCTGATGGATGGTTATATGCTTTAGGTTTGATATTTGTACTAGTTACAATGTTTTTACCTAAGGGGATTATCGGAATTTCTGATGTTATAAAAATGAAGAGAAGAGGAGCTAGTGTATGATGAATGGTACTCGTTCAAAATTTGCCAATTTTTCAGGCAAATTTTTAAAGAAACATGTTAGTCACCATGATGTGGCTCCTGATGGTTCTCATGGTATGTTGTTATATCTTGATGGTATTACAAAAAGCTTTGATGGTTTTAAAGCTATAAATGATTTAAACCTATATATTGAAGAAGGGGAACTTCGTTGTATTATTGGACCAAATGGCGCTGGTAAGTCCACAATGATGGATATCATAACAGGAAAAACAAAGCCTGATGAGGGTTCTGCTTGGTTTGGTCAGAATATTAATCTCCTAGAACTTGATGAACCATCTATTGCTCAGGCTGGAATTGGCAGAAAGTTTCAAAAACCAACAGTTTTTGAAAATATGAGCGTTGATGAAAATTTAGAATTAGCTATGTCTGGTAACAAAACTGTATGGTCAACATTTATGAGTAAGTTTAATAAAGAACAGTTAGATATGAGGGATAGTGTTCTTGAATTAATTGGTCTTAAGGATTTGCGTAATAAACAAGGTCGATTATTATCTCATGGTCAAAAGCAGTGGTTGGAATTAGGTATGTTATTGATGCAGAAACCTAGATTATTACTAGTTGATGAACCGGTTACAGGTATGACACGCCAAGAAATGGAAAAGACCGCTGAATTACTTCTATCTTTACAAGGTTCTCATACTGTTATTGTTGTGGAGCATGATATGGATTTTGTACGTAGTATAGCTAAGAGAGTCACTGTTTTGCATCAAGGACATGTTTTAGCAGAAGGAACAATGGATCAAGTTCAACAAGATCCTAAGGTTATTGAAGTTTACTTGGGGACATCAGAATCATGCTAGATATAAAAAACTTAAACCAGTTTTATGGTCAAACTCATACGTTATGGGATATTAGTTTTCATGTAAATAAAGGTGAATGTTTATGTGTAATGGGGCGTAATGGGGTTGGTAAAACTACATTGATGGATACAATAATGGGACAACATCATATATCTAGTGGAACGATAATGTTTAATGGTCAGGATATCACTAACTTACCTATTGAAGAACGTTCGCGTTTAGGTATTGGATATGTGCCTCAAGGTAGACAGATTTTTCCCCTTCTTACTGTAGAAGAAAATTTAAAAATTGGTTTAAAATCACGTAAAGATGGTCTTAAGACCATTCCTAAAATGATATATGATTTATTTCCTGTGCTTTTTGATATGAAACATCGTCAGGGTGGTGACTTATCAGGTGGTCAACAACAACAGTTAGCGATAGGTAGAGCTTTAGTAATAGATCCCAAAATCATTATTTTTGATGAACCTACAGAAGGTATTCAGCCAAATATTGTGGCGGAAATAGCTAATATTATGCGTAGGCTAAACAAGGAAATTGGTTTGACAGTTCTATTAGTTGAACAAAAATTACCTTTTGCTAGAAAAATGGGGGATCGTTTCTTTATTATTGATAGAGGTGAGGGTAAGGCAACTGGAAATATGGCAGATTTAAATGAAGATTTAATTAAGAAGTACTTAACTGTATAAAATGTTAGAAAGTGAATGGTGTGCAAGATTAGATCTTGAATTTAAAAAAATAAGAGAAAGGAATGTAATGACAAATTGTAGTCATTACGGACCTTTAGTTGTACAAAAGGTTTTTTATCCAGAGTTAACTAGTCATGTGTATATATTGCATCCACCTGGGGGAATAGCTGGAGGTGATAATTTAGCTATTAATGTATCTTTAGATGATTCAGCTCAAGTTTTATTGACCACTCCAGGTTCTGCAAAATTTTATAGAACAGAATCTAAAAAAAATTCATGTTTAAACCAAACTTTTGAGATAGGGGATAATGCGGAATTAGAGATTATGCCCGCTCCGAATATTTTTTTTAAGGGAACAAACACAAAATTATCTACAAAAATTTATTTACACGGGAATGGAAAATTTTTTTATAGAGATATATCTGTTTTAGGTAATCCTTTGAAAGAGATTGATTTTTCAGATAGTTTTTTTAGAAATAGTTTATTTGTTTACCGAGATGATAATTTAATTTTGCATGAAGTTACAAGAGTAAATGGCAATTATGATTTATTTTCCAAAGCAATATTAGATGGTAATACATGCATAGGTACAGTTATATTTAATGGTGGTAATTCAAATTTAGTTGAAGATTTAGGAATGAAGATAGCTGATTATACAAAAGCTATTACATTAATTGATGATCTAGTAATTATTAGAATATTGGCAAAAAATAATGAAATTGTTGAGCAGGCTTTTTTTAAAGTTTGGTTAATTGTTCGTAAGTACATTATGTTTAAAGACCCTGTAATTCCGAGAATTTGGTCTACCTAGTACAAGAATGTTATAAAGAGGTTAATATGAATTTAACGCCGAGAGAACAAGATAAGTTGTTGCTTTTTACAGCAGGTTTAGTAGCTGAACGTCGTAAAAATAGAGGTTTAAAATTAAATTACCCAGAAGCTGTGGCTTTTATTAGCATGGCCATATTAGAAGGTGCCAGGGATGGAAAAACTGTAAGTGAATTAATGTCTTTAGGCAGAAGAGTTTTAACACGTGATGATGTTATGGACGGTATTCCTGAGATGGTAACAGAAGTGCAAGTTGAAGCAACTTTTCCAGATGGTACAAAACTAGTAACAGTACATAATCCAATAGTTTAAGTGTAGTTCTAAATAGGAGGACTTATGATTCCTGGTGAATTTATTATTGATGAAGGTGTTATTGAATTTAATAAAGATTTAAAAAAAGTTAGTGTTAAGGTTGCTAATTTAGGGGATCGTCCTATTCAAGTTGGTTCTCATTACCATTTTTTTGAAGTAAATCCAGCCTTAAGTTTTAGTAGAGAAGAAGCTTATGGTATGCATCTAGATATAGTTCCTGGTACAGCAATTAGATTTGAGCCAGGGTTAACAAGAACTGTAACATTAGTCCCATTCTTAGGAAAACGTGAGGTCTATGGCTTCAGATCTGAAATTAATGGCAAGCTAGAAGATAAAGAGTAATTAGGGAGACTAATAATGAGTGGTATTGATAAAAAAGCTTATGCAGATATGTTTGGTCCTACTGTAGGTGATAGAGTTCGCTTAGGTGATACGGATTTAATTATTGAAGTTGAAAAAGACTACACAACATACGGTAATGAAGTAAAGTTTGGTGGTGGTAAAGTAATTCGTGATGGGCAAGGGCAATCTCAATTATCATGCGCTATAACTGCTGATACGGTGATAACTAACGCTTTAATAGTTGATTATACAGGTATTTATAAAGCAGATATTTCTATAAAAGATGGTCGCATAGCAAAAATCGGAAAATCTGGTAATCCCGACATCCAAGATGGTGTAAATATTTTTATCGGTGCAGGTACTGAAATTATTTCTGGTGAAGGATTAATTGTAACTGCAGGTGGTATAGATAGTCATGTACATTTTATCTGTCCTCAGCAAGCGGAAGAAGCTATATCTAGTGGGGTTACTACTTTAATTGGTGGTGGTACTGGACCTGCAACAGGTACAAATGCAACGACTTGTACTCCTGGTGTGTGGAATATGGAGAGAATGTTAGAGTCTGCGGATGGTTTGTTAGTAAATGTAGGTTTTATGGGAAAAGGTAATTCTTCAAAACCTGAATCGTTGATTGAGCAAATTGAAGCAGGTGCTATGGGCTTAAAATTACATGAAGATTGGGGCAGTACTCCCGCTGCTATTGACAATTGCTTAAGTGTCGCTGATAAGTATGATGTACAAGTGGCAATTCATACAGATACTTTAAATGAAGCTGGTTTTGTGGAAGATACAATAAAAGCTTTTGCAGGGAGAACAATTCATACATATCATACAGAAGGTGCAGGAGGTGGTCATGCACCAGATATTTTAAAGGCTTGTGGGCATCTGAATGTTTTACCAAGTTCTACAAATCCAACGAGACCTTATACCATAAATACTATAGATGAACATCTTGATATGTTAATGGTATGTCATCATTTAGATTCATCTATTCCTGAAGATATTGCTTTTGCTGAATCTAGAATTAGAAGAGAAACAATAGCAGCAGAGGATGTGCTTCATGATTTAGGTGTTTTATCAATGATTTCTTCTGATAGTCAAGCAATGGGGCGTGTTGGTGAAGTTATTACAAGAACATGGCAAACAGCACATAAGAATAAAGTTGAACGAGGGCATTTGCCTGAAGATTCAGAAAGAAATGATAATTTTAGAGTAAGAAGATATATTGCAAAATATACAATAAATCCTGCTATTGCACATGGTGTAAGCTCTGAAATTGGTTCTATTGAAGAGGGAAAATTTGCAGATTTAGTTTTGTGGCATCCTGCTTTTTTTGGAGTAAAACCTACTATGGTTCTAAAGGGTGGTTTTATTACATACGCAGTAATGGGTGATGTGAATGCATCAATACCAACTCCTCAACCAATGAGATATAGACCAATGTTTGGTGGATATGGTGCAGCTCTGCCGAAGTCTCGTATAACTTTTGTGAGTCAAGTAGCTTTTGATAACGATATTTCCAAAAAATTAAGTTTGAAGAGTAATGTGGTAGCAGTAAAAGGTTGCAGAGGATTAACAAAATTAGACATGAAACTTAATGATAATTTACCGAAAATAGAAGTTGATCCCGAAACCTATGTGGTAAAAGCGGATGGTCAGATATTAACCTCAAAACCTGCGAAAACTTTACCTTTGACGCAAAAATATTATTTATTCTAAGGAGGTATCTATGTCGGCATTTAATAAAGTTGTTGATAGAAAAGATGTTAAATTAATAACAGATGAGGTGGAATTAGATATTGATGAACGTCGTAGTAGTAGGTTAATAGTATTTTCAAAAAGTGGTAAGCAGTGCGTTATAGTGATGGATCGTGGATCGATAATTAGAGGTGGAACATATATAGAGAATAGAGAAGGAGAAGTTTTGTTAGTTCAGGCTGCTAAAGAAGCTGTATCAACTATAACAGTTGGGAACAGTTTTGATTTAGTAAAAATTGCTTACCATTTAGGTAATCGTCACGTGCCATTAGAGATAACTAGTGATTATTTACGTTATCAAGAAGATCATGTATTAGATCAAATGGTAGAACAATTAGGTGGACAAGTTATTCACTCACAAGAGCGATTTGAACCAATAAGTGGGGCTTATAGCCATAAACATTAGGGTAAAAATATGTTATCAAATGCTATTTTAAGATTGTTTTCACCACTATTACCTATAGGAGGTTTTACTTATTCTCAAGGAATAGAAGCAGTAGTTGAAAATCACATAATTAGTGATGCTAATGATTGTTTGGAATGGATTAAAGATATTTTATTGAAAGGTCTTTCTTATAATGATTTACCAATCTTGATAAGACTTTATGATTCAATAGAAAATGGAGATATTCCAAATTTTAAAAAATGGTGTAATTTTGCTATTGCTACAAGAACAACAAAAGAGTTTAGATTGGAAGAGTGTCAAAAAGGAAAAGCTTTAGTAAGTGTTATGAGCTGTATTGGAGTTGATATAAAGAACATAGATAATAATCTTATAGTTTTTTTAAATAATACATATTTAGGTTCACTAGCATTTGCCGCTCAAAGTTTAGGTATTCAAAAGTTGGATTTATTACAAGGTTATATATTTTCATATATAGAAGGAATAGTAATGGCAGGAACAAAGACAATACCTTTAGGGCAAAATAAAGCTTGGCAAATAATTACATATCTTTCATCTTTATCTCAAGAAGTAATAGATATAGCACTAGATATAGAAGATGACGACATAGGAAGTTCATTACCAAATATGGCAATTCATAGTTCACTCCACGAAGTGATGTACACTAGAATATATAGAAATTAGTTAATTTTATTAGAGGTTTAAAATGAGTAGAAATCCATTGCGTGTAGGTGTTGGTGGTCCAGTGGGTTCTGGAAAAACAGCATTAATTGAGCACCTATGTAAAAAAATGCGAGATAAATGGGAAATAGCAGTAGTCACTAATGATATATATACTAAAGAAGATCAAAGGATTTTAACAGAAGTAGGAGCTTTGGAATCTGATAGAATTATAGGAGTAGAGACTGGTGGGTGTCCTCATACAGCAATTAGAGAAGATGCATCTATGAACTTAGCTGCAATTGAGGAATTAGAAACTAGATTTACAGATCTTGATTTAATTTTTATTGAAAGTGGTGGAGATAATTTAAGTGCAACCTTTAGTCCTGAACTTGCAGATATAACAATATATGTTATTGATGTTGCTGAAGGTGAAAAGATACCAAGAAAAGGTGGTCCAGGTATTACAAAATCAACTTTCTTTGTAATAAATAAGATAGATTTAGCTCCTTATGTCGGTGCTAGTTTAGATGTTATGGAAAATGATACCAATATAATGCGACCACAAAAACCGTGGTCGTTTACAAATTTAAAGACTTTAGAAGGGTTAGATAAAGTTATAGAGTTTATTGAATTTTATCTCCAGAATGCGGCTGTTTAGATATTTAAACCATAGAAGTTTAAAGGAATGGTTGTTGATTTTAGTTTTTCAGAAATTTCTTCAACCATTTTTTGATCATATTCACCATCATCAAAAATTCCAATTTCTTCAAAGTCATCTAAAGTTACTGAACCATGGAACTGAAGTTCTATGTATTTAAACAAAGGGCATTTATCACCAAGAATTTCATCTATAGAGTAGTAATTTGTTGTATTTAATTGGTTACTTTTTAAAGATTGGAAAAACATGAAATAAAGCATTTGAGGAGGGCATGCAAAAGGTGATTTTAAATGGCCATGTTGTAACCCAAAAATACAAGTTGCTTTAACATTATTTACTAAAGTAGGAATTAAGTAATGGCTACTTCCAGCATCGAGTGAGCTGCCTATTGTAAGAGTCGTTCTATTAAAAAGATTTTCTTTTTTTAATTTTATAATAGCTTGACCGTATTGATAAGTCATATCATAAGTTACAATAGCATTTTTTGAGGAATCGTTTGTTGATAAATAACCAAATTTAGGATAATCAATAGGCTTTAAATCATTTCTATCGCAACCGAAAAGCAATTCAGTTGATTCTACACGAACCTTTTGTCCACCCATACTAGCACTCGTATTTGTTTCCATAACATTTTTTATATAACCATCATGAATTATAGATTTAAGATTTTTGATGGAAACTCTGGTATAAAAACTACCTTCGGCAACTATTTGTTTAATAAAGTCTTCTATAGGTGATTTTATTTGATTAAACATTGGGTTACTACTGAGTTTTTGATAATAAGCTTCTTGGTAATTTTGAAATTTTTTTAATGTGATAGGTAAAGTCATGATAAGTTCCTATGATTAATTGATGAAAATAATGAGGGAGGACCCCTCATTATCATAAAATTTATTACTTTTCAGAAATTGAAGTTTTTAGTTCAAATTCTTCAATTTCATTTGAAGTAATATTATTTTCTTCTACAACACTTTCTTCTATAGTATTATTGTTTAATACTAGGGATTGCTCCTCGGTATGTTTTGCATTTTCCGCAATGTTTTGAGAAACTTCGTTTGTTGCAGATTCTTTGTTTGGTTCGGTTTTTCCTGCTTCTGTCATTGGTACAAAAGTTAGATTTTTAATCACAGAAACACCTGCAAATGCTGGAGTTTCCATAAAATCAGAATTTTCTTCTCTACCAATAGAAGGTTCACTTATAGGTAAATCAACTGAGTTTGGTTCAGTTATAGCTACGGCATAAACATTATTTATTGTAGCAAAACCTGCAGCTTTCCCAGAAACACTTACTGCGGTATCAGTAAGATTTCCAACAGAAGAAGTTACACTTTCTAATTCACAACTAGTAGGTTCTGTCATAGGAACTGTTACAAAGCTTATATTAGAAATACAACCGATTTTTTCAGGAGCGTTATAAACAACAATGTTTTTTGGTTTTTCAACAACTGTAGCAAGTTGTTTATCAACAGCCTTTCTTTCTTTTGGTTTTCTTTCTTTTTTGTTTTGTTTATGTTCTTTCTTTTCTGAATGGGTATTAGTACTAACTTTATCGTTAATATTAGCCTTAGTGTTAGTAATAGTATCCATTTCAGAGATTGATTCGTTGATCATAGAATCTAGAACATTAACTTCAGGCACTTTTGGAGCAGAAACAGCAGCAACTGTATTTTCACTTTGAATAGTGTTATCTACAGATTGTTGTTTTATCTTTTTCTTCTTTGTGTCTTTTATTTCTATGGTTTCTTCTATAACAGGTCTTTGTTCTAGGTTTTTATTAATCTTAGTTTTTTTTGTTGAATTTTTCTTATTAGCAGATGTTTCTTTTGCAACAAAGCTATCTTTTCCTTTAGGATTTGTTTTCTTTGTATTTTCTTTTGTTTCGTATCTACTATTAGTACGTTTGTTTTGTTTAGTAGTACGTTGAGTATTATGATTATTTTTCTGAGAATTACTCTTAGAATTATTACTCTTTAAAGATTCATTTTCAGATTCATCCTTAGTGAATAATCCAACAATACTGTTAACCATGCGCTTAAAAATGCTTACAGAACGTATATTGTTTTCAGGTTTTGCAGTAGGAGGTGTTGTTCTTATACTTCTTATATCTACCATTGGTTGTTGTTCCGTTATTTTACGGGTTGGCGCAGATATTGATTTGTCAACACTTGCTGCTGGGAAATTACTTTGTATTGGCGCAGTATATATTTGAATGTTTTTTCTCATTAAACTGAAAGATGTAACATTTGAATTTTCCCCGTCACGTGTTCTAGAAATTTCGTAATTAGGACTTTCTAAGTGTTCATCAGGTATAATGAATACATTTACATTATGTCTGCTTTCAATTCCATTTAAAACGCTACGTTTTTCATTCATTAAGTAAGCGGAAATATCAATCGGAACTCTAGCACATACATTGGTGGTGTTTTCTTTTAAAGCTTCTTCTTCGATTATACGTAATATTGATAATGATAAAGAAGCATTATCTCTAATAGAACCAACACCGCAACAACGAGGACAGACGTGAGATGTAGATTCTCCTAAAGAAGGTCTAATTCTCTGACGAGACATTTCAAGAAGACCAAATCTTGAAATTTTAGCAAACTGTATGCGAGCTCTATCTTGACGTACAGCTTCTTTCATACGATTTTCTATTTCTTTTTGATTTTTGATTGGGGTCATATCGATAAAATCGATAACAATCAAACCGCCAACATCTCTTAAACGTAATTGGCGAGCTATTTCTTCAGTTGCTTCAATGTTTGTTTGTAAAGCAGTCTCTTCAATATCTCCACCTTTTGTTGCTTTAGCAGAGTTTACATCGATGGTTGTTAAAGCTTCTGTTGGATCAATAACAATAGAGCCGCCAGATGGTAATTTAACTTCTCGATGGTAAGCTGATTCAATTTGAGATTCTATTTGGAAGTGACTAAATAAAGGTTCTTCGCCATTAAATAATTTTACTTTTGGTAAAAATTCTGGACGGAGTACTGCTATTTGGTTTTTAACTTCTTCGTAAATAGTTTCATTATCTATTAAGATTTCACCAATGTCAGGGCGTAAGTAATCACGAATCGCTCTAAAGATAATATTTGATTCTTGGGTAATTAAAAAAGGAGCTGGTCTGCTGTTAGCAGCATCTTTAATCATTTCCCATTGTTTAATGAGAAGATCTATATCCCAGTTAAGTTCTTCAGGGGTTCTATCAACACCTGCAGTCCTAACAATGATACCCATATCTTGTGGGTAATTTAGGCTATTTAATGTCTTTTTTAATTCCTGACGTTCTTCGCCTTCTATTAAGTGAGAAATACCACCAGCTCTAGGGTTGTTTGGCATTAGTACAATGTATGAATCAGCTAAAGAAATATAGGTTGTAAGGGCTGCTCCTTTAAGACCTCTTTCTTCTTTTTCAATTTGTACTATTACTTCTTGACCTTCTTCAATACCATCTTTTAGGTTGGTTCTTGTCGGTTTGAATCCTGGTTTAAAATACTCTTTTGCAATTTCTTTTAAAGGAAGAAAACCGTGTCTTGAAACGCCATAATCTACGAAAGCAGCTTCTAAGCTTGGTTCTATTCGAGTGATAATACCTTTATAGATATTTGATTTTTGGGGTTGATGACCTGCAGATTCTATGTCTAAATCATATATGCGTTGACCATCAACTAATGCAACACGTACTTCTTCAGCTTGGGTTGCGTTGATTAACATTCTTTTCATTAAAATAGCTCTTTGATGTTTATTAAGTACAGAGTCATCGTTGTAAATTTAACAATTGCTAAACAGTTAAAACTGGTGTTAGTCTTACATTTATTTAAATTTAGATGACTATAGCACGATTAAAAGCCAATGCTGTACGAAATATAATATTAAATAAAATAAAGCATGAAATAAATGCCCATACCGTAAGCATTTACAAAATGTTTAGGAGTGGAAAAAGACCATAAGAAAAAATAAAATTTTTCTACTCTAAACGGTGTGTAATTATCTCAATTTTTTGATTTTCTAGCAATAAGAAAACTTTAAAAATTGGTTATTTATCATTAATTGTAAAACATTTAGATAAGATTATTTTGTATTGCTAAGATGGTATTTAGTGTAAATTGCTTGTAAATTCTTAATTGTTATTTAATTTAAATCTCTAAATAATTTATAATAAATAAAAAATATTTATAGAAAATATTTATAGAAAATTTTAATAAATAAAATTATTTACATAGGTTAAGCAGGTAGGTTTCATAGTTTTTAGCTAAATGCTTAGTTTATTAAAACTATGGTATAATGCTTGAGAATATGATTTTTGAAAGAATTTAATTGGTAACTACGAATGTCTATAGATAAACAGGAACAACAGATAAACTCTGTATTTTATAATGAAATTTCAGAAGATGAAGCACAATGTAGGATTGATAATTATCTGATAAAAATATTAAAAGGCGTTCCTAAAAGCATGATTTATAGAATTTTACGTAAAGGTGAAGTTAGGGTTAACAAAAAAAGAGTTAAGCCTGAGTATAAATTGCAAATAGGGGATGTGGTAAGAGTACCTCCTATAAGAGTTTCTGACAAGCCTGTAATAACACCCTCTGTAAAACTAGATAAAGTATCCTCCTTAGCCGATTCAGTATTATTTGAAAATAGTGCATTAATAGTTATTAACAAACCAGCTCATATGCCTGTTCATGGTGGAAGTGGTGTTGATTATGGTGTTATTGAAGCATTTCGTTCTTTAAGGCCAGAAGCAAAATTTTTAGAATTGGCTCATAGATTAGATAGAGACACAAGTGGGTGTTTGATTATAGCAAAGAAAAGAAGCGCTTTAAGGCGACTTCATGAACAATTTAGAGAAAAATATACACGCAAACAATATTTAGCATTAGTTCATGGTAAATTTCCTAAACGTTTGAAATTGGTGAACGTTCCTTTATTAAAAAATGTTTTATCATCAGGTGAACGTTTTGTTAAAGTTGATGAAATGAATGGAAAACCATCTATAACAGACTTTAATATACGTGAAAATTTTTTAAATGCTACCCTTGTTGAGGCTATGCCTAGAACAGGTAGAACTCATCAAATAAGAGTTCATTTGGCTTATAAAGGTTATCCAATAATGTGTGATGATAAATATGGAAATAGAGAATTGGATAAAAAATATTTATCAGAGGGAAGTTGTTTGTCAAGAATGTTTTTACATGCAGAGAAAATTACATTTAGAGATCCTGAAACAGATAAAGATATAACAGTTGTTGCTAATTTACCTTCGGAGTTAAATAAAGTTTTAGAGTTTTTTAGAAATATAGATTAAGGCTATAAAATAATGTTTAGAATAAAAGCTATTATATTTGATATTGATGGTACCTTAATGGATTCAATTGGAAGAATTACTAAGTGTATCGAATTAGCATGTGAAAGGTGTGGTTTGTCAATACCTCAAGATTCTTCAACTAGAAATATAATAGGTTTAAGTTTGCCTTTGGCAATAAAAACACTTTTTCCACATGAAGATATAAATAGATTGCAAGAAGTTGCTGAAGCTTATAAAAATATCTATATTGAATTAGAAACAAAATTTCCTGTTAAACTATTTGATGATGCTATCCCGGTTCTAAAATCATTAAGATCAAAAGGTTATAAAATAGGAATAGCAACAGGTAAATCTCGTCATGGTTATAATAGAGTTGCTGAATATTCTAATTTAAAAAGTTTTGTGGAGGTTTCAGTAACTGGTGATGAGTATAAATCTAAACCAGATCCTGAAATGCTAATATCTTGTGCTAAAAAGCTAAATTTAGAATGTGATGAATGCTTAATGATTGGTGATTCAATTTTAGATATTATGATTGGTAATAATGCTAATATGAAGACAGTTGGTGTATTAACAGGTGTTCATACGAAGGAGCAACTATCAAGAGTAAAACCAACAATGATTGTACATAATTTAACGGAATTATTAAAGATATTATAAAGAAATTAAAAAAAGACTTTGACTAATTTTTGATTTTTATATATTACCTGTCTTTCGACTGAAACACCTATTTAATGGTGAGAGCATTTATTTTTTCTT
>JBJFGR010000009.1:0-25152 GCA_051892875.1 Succinivibrionaceae bacterium | reverse complement strand
GAAACAGGAAAGTTTTTTAAGCAGAAAGTTGGTCAAACTAATATAGCACTGACATCCGTCTTTAATTCTTTGATAAACAGTAATCCTAAGACTAAGGAGGATTGTGTTTATTAGAAAAGTAGAATAAATTATAAATTACATGAAATTAATGATTGAGCCATGATTTTTTCCATTAATTTGTATTCCATATTAAATGTTTGTTTACTGGCTTCTATCATGTCTTTTTTAGAAATTTTTGCAAAATTTAGTTCATATCCATTGTGTAAAGCCAAATAGTATATGAATAATCTTTGGGTTCGACCATTACCCTCTCTGAAAGGATGAATGGCATTTATTTCACCAAGGTAAAAAGCAAGTCTAATAGCTAAGTCATTTTTTGAAAGATTATTTAAGAAATTTTCATTTTTAAGTTTTAAGAAAATTTTATTGATTTCTTGTTCTATAAAAGTCGATATACAAAATTGATTGCCTTTTGAAATATTTACGGTTCTTAGATTCCCCGCCCAGGAATAAATATCACCGAATATTGCTTTATGAATATCTTTTAAATGTTTTAAATCGAAATTACCAATAAGTGGGGTTTTCATTAATTCTGCAATACGCAAAGAGGAGATTTCTCGTTCTGCTTGTTGTAATTTATCAGGATCTTGAATGTTAAAGAGATTCTTTAATACGTTAGAGTTTTTATAACAATAAAAATTATCATGCTCATATTCGTAAAAAGAATTATCCATTAATATCTCTCTGAGGATTATTTTGTTGATATTTGTTTATAAGAGAAGAAATCGCACTTTTAAAAGAATTTCTCCCTTCTAGGCAACTCATAATGCGATCTTTATCTTCTTGATTTAAAGGTAGATCTTCCATAGACATTGTTGCATTCACATTTTCAAGAATTTTTTCATTCATAGTCATTATTTACAATTTCCTTAAAATCCCCTTATATTATACAGCTATTAGTTGTTTTTAGCACTTAATATTAACTAAATTAGAAAAAATTTTTATATAAAAATAAATATTTGTGTACAATTTATTTGATAGTTTATGAAATGATGGATATTGAGTAAAAATGGATGAATTTTCAATTATAAAAAAGTATTTCATGGATGATTATAATGATAGCAATGATACTAAAGAAGTAGTTTTAGGAATTGGTGATGATTGTGCTTTATTGCAACAACAAAATGATAAATATATTGCAATATCTACGGATACTTTTTTGGAGGGTACCCATTTTTTTAAAGGCACAGATCCTATGTCTATAGGGTATAAATCTTTAGCAGTAAATTTGTCAGATTTAGCAGCAATGGGGGCTAAACCAATAGGCTTTACTTTGGCATTAACTATACCTGATAGTTCAGAGAATTTTTTAGAAAGATTTTCTAAAGGTTTAAAGTTTTTAGCCAAAAAGTTTAATTGTAAATTAATCGGTGGAGATACAACAAAGGGTAATTTATCAATTACAATAACTGTATTTGGTGTTGTAGAAAAAGGTAAAGAGTTTAGAAGATCTAATGCAAAACTAGGAGATTTGATATGTGTTAGCGGTCCTTTAGGTGGGGCATCTTTAGAAGTTGAGGAACGGTATAAGAATTTAAATCTTATTAACTATTCAAATAGGTCTCTAACCGATATTTTTAATACTTCTAAATTTGAACAGTCATTTTGTGAAATGCTTGATTTTCCTAAACCAAGATTAGATATCGTGGAACTTTTAAAAAGTCTAAATTGTAAGTGTGCTTTAGATATTTCTGATGGTTTATATGGAGATTTACAACATATATTAGAATCATCTGGCAAAGGAGCATTTCTTTATTTATCGCAAATTCCTAAATCAAAAAATTTTCCAGATATAACGTTTAAAAATCTTCATAACATTTTAAGTGGTGGAGATGATTATGAATTGTTATTTACATTAGATAAAGCCTCTTATGATAATTATTTACTTAACAATAAAGAGCAATCTACAATTTATCCAATAGGTGAAATTATAGAAGGTAGTAAAATATTTATATATAAGAATAACAAAAGAGAATCAGAAATATTATATTCAGGCTCTGGTTTTAATCATTTTAATAGTTAACTAAATATCGATATCGGCAATATTTGCCGATATTTTGTCAAAACAAATTGCCGTGAATTCGTCAAAAAATTGTTTTTTATATAAAAATTAAAAATTTTTTAACATAGTGGATTTTGTGATAATGGTTTTATTTTTCTAAATTTTATTTTTTGATAAAGCTTTTAAAATAATACTTTAAAAATATTTTGTATAAATAATAAATAAAATGGCATACCAATTGCTACTATCTGATCAGTAAAAATATATTTCAAATTTATAATTTTATAAATTTAAATATGTAGGTTAGATATGACAAGGAGAGAGTTATGTCATTTAGTATTTCAGTAAGTGGTATTAATGCTGCACAAAAGCATTTGGATGTTACTTCAAATAATATTGCCAACGTTAACACTATTGGTTTTAAATCTTCTCGTGCTGAATTTGCAGATGTTTACTCAAGTTCTGTTTATACTGACACTAGAACTTTAGTAGGAAATGGTGTTCAAACTGCAGCAATATCTCAACAGTTTTATCAGGGTTCCATAGATACAACTCAAAATGCTTTAGATTTAGCAATAAAAGGTGATGGTTTTTTTGTAATGTCTCCTGAAAATGGCTCATTAGAAAGAGTATACACTAGAGCTGGTGCATTTCAATGTGATCCGAATGGTTTTGTAACAAACAGTCAAGGAATGTATCTTCAGGTTTATGATGTAAATAACGACGGAACTGTTAAGTCTGTAAGTTTAGATTCAACCCACGCATTAAAAATTCCAGATTCTGCAGGCAGTCCTGTAGCAACACAAAAAGTTTCATCAAGCATGACTTTAAGTGCAAATACAGATGGTTTAGATGTTACAAAATTTGATCCAAAAGATAACAAAACATTTACATCTTCCACATCTGTAAAGATTTATGATTCATTAGGTGATTCGCATACAGCTACATATTATTTTTTAAATGTTGGTAGGACAGAAGATCCTAGTACTTTTACCAAGGATGATAAGAGTGGGGATCCTTCATATCATAAAACTGCAGATGGTACAGGTTGGGCACAGAATTATCCCGATAATACATGGAAATTATTTATGTATGTAGATGATAATCCTGTTGATATTGCAAGTGTTGATGGGGAACCAAAACCATCAGAAATAACTTTTAAATCGCCATCATCAATTGCTAATCAGACTCAAACATGTGCTACTTTAACTTTTGATAGTTCTGGTAATATTAAAAGAGACCCAACAACAGGTGAAGTTATAGGTCTACAACCATCAATGATAAAAACTGTACCATTAGGAGATGTTCCAGGTGGTGCTGGAGTTTTAACAGCTGGTAGGGATGGAACTCAACAAGTTGAATTTAAATTTGAAAATATTAATATGTTTGGGGGAACATCATTTTCTGTAGACGCTATATCTCAAGATGGTTCTACTGTTGGTCAATTAACTAATGTAGAAATAGGAGATAATGGAGTTGTAAGTGCTACTTATTCTAATGGTTCTAATGTTAAATTAGGTATGGTTGCTTTGGCGACTTTTCCGAATCAGCAAGGGTTAACTCAAATTGGTGATACTTGTTGGAGAGCTTCTCTAGAATCAGGAGCTGCAGCACCTTCTCAAGCTGGTTTGGGTACAGCTGGCAAAATTCAGTCATCAGCATTGGAGCAGTCAAACACTGAATTATCATCTCAGCTAGTTGAACTGATAACTGCACAAAGAAATTATCAGGCAAATTCTAGAGCGTTGGAAGTAACAAATACTGTAATGGATAGCATCTTGAATATCCGTTAATAACAGAGTCAAAGGTCTGTCATTCTCTCCTGACAGACCTTTATAAATATCATATAAATAATCTTTTTTTTCAAAAAATTGACGTTTTTTAAATATAAAAAATTGAAATTATTCATTTAATAAACTCAAAAGTTAATTGAAACCTTATTTTATATAATTTAAAAAATTTTAAAATTATTAATTAAAGTTTGGTATACAGATTGCATTATTATTGATACACAGGAAAAGGATTGGTGATTATTATGGATAAAATGCTATACGTAGCAATGTCTGGTGCCAAGGAATGTTTTAATGGTATAGCCATTCGTGGCAATAATTTGGCAAATGCTTCCACTGTTGGTTTTAAAGCTGATCTTGAAAATGCTCGTTCTATGAGTGTTATAGGTGAAGGTTTTCAGACACGTACTTTTGCTATGACCGAAAGACCTAGTTCTAATCTAGAATCAGGTGCATTAACTACTACTGGAAGGGATTTAGATGTTAGTATTCACGGTGATGGTTATATAGCTGTTCAAGATAGTGAAGGAAAAGAAGCTTATTCTCGTAATGGTAGTTTATCAATTGATGTTGATGGCGTTTTAAGAAATAGTTCTGGACAAGCTATATTAAACGACGCGGGACAAGAAATAGTTTTACCAATACCTTTAGAAAAAATTTCTATCAATAAGGATGGGGTAATAAGCGGTAGACCAGAAGGTGTTGCTCCTAACATTATTGAAGAATTTGACCAGATAAAACTTGTAAAGATCCCTGCTGCTAATACAGAAAAGGGGATTGATGGATTATTTAGAAGTAAAGATTTTAATACATTAACATATATGAAAGAAGATGCTGATCCTACTGTAGAGTTAGTAAATGGCACAATTGAAAGTAGTAATGTTAATGTTGTAGAAGAAATGACCAATCTTATCCGTTTACAAAGAAAGTTTGATATGCAATTAAAGATGATGGAAACGGCAAAGGAAATGGATGAGAGTCAAACAAATTTATTACGTTTTTCTTAAAATTTTAGAGTGAGGTAGTTATTATGTTCCCAGCATTATGGATTAGTAAAACTGGTTTGGATGCTCAGCAGATGAACATTTCAGTTACATCAAACAACTTGGCGAATGCTTCTACTGTAGGTTTTAAGAAAAGTAGAGCAATTTTTGAGGATTTATTATATCAGAATGTAAATCAGCCAGGAGGTCGTTCTACATCGGACACTACTTTACCATCAGGATTGATGATAGGTTCTGGTGTAAAGGTAGTTGCTACTCAAAAACAATTTGGACAAGGTGACGTAGAAACGACATCAAATTCATTAGATTTGATGATTTCAGGAAGAGGATTTTTTGAAATTCAGTTACCAGATGGCACAACAGCGTATACAAGAAATGGTCAGTTTACCTTGAATGAAGAAGGAACAATTGTAACAAATGGTAGTGGATATTCTTTGTTACCAGAAATCCAAATTCCTGAAAATGCAAAGAGTATAACAGTTGGTCGTGATGGTACTGTAAGTATATCTACGACTGATCAAGCCGAGGCGCAGGTTGTTGGTCAGATAACTGTAACATCATTTATAAACGAGGCAGGGCTTGAACCAGTTGGTGAAAATTTATTCTTAGAAACTCAATCTTCAGGTGCGCCTATTCAAGGAATTGCTGGTTCTGATGGTATAGGTACTATAAGTCAAGGTTGTTTAGAAGTTTCAAATGTTAATGTAACTGAAGAATTAGTTAACTTAATAACTGCACAAAGAGTTTATGAAATGAACTCAAAAGTATTGAAGACTGTTGATGATATGTTAGGCAATTTAACACAAAGATTTTAATTAAAATAAACTAAACTAATTGCAAAAAGAGAGAAAAAATTGATAGATAGGAGTAATGCTATGAACAGATTTATTAAAGTATTATGTTTAGGTGTTATTGTTTTAAGTACTGGTTGTTCAATGGTTAATACACCAACACCAGATGATCCTAATTACGCTCCTGCCATGCCTGAAGAACAGATTGCTGATATTGTTCCTGATGGCTCAATTTTTAAGAATGCAAGAATGAATAATTTATATAGTGATATAAAAGCTCATAGAGTTGGGGATATCATAAGTGTTGAATTAAATGAATCAACATCAGCGAATAAAAATAGTTCAACAACAACAGCAAAAAATTCTACTGATACTATAGACCCGTTAGGCATTGGCGGTTTGCCTGTAACTATTAAGGGGTATAATACTAGTGCTTCTTTAAATGCTGAAAGAAAATTTGACGGAAATGCTAAAGCTGCACAAAGCAACAGTTTAAAAGGAAATATTTCAGTAAGTGTTATAAAAGTACTATCTAATGGTGGATTAGTTGTTAGAGGGGAAAAGTGGGTTAGTTTAACCAATGGTAGTGAATATATTAGAATTACTGGTATAGTTCGTTCTGAAGATGTAAAAGCTGATAATACCGTTTCATCCCAAAAGATTGCAAATGCAAGAATTCAATATGGTGGAACTGGTGATTTTGCTGAAAGTACAGAGAAAGGTTGGTTATCAAAGTTCTTTAATAGTAAGTGGATGCCATTTTAATAAAATTATAAAGGTAATATAATTAAACCTTGTTGGCATAGATTTTGAATAATTATAGATAACAAGGTTTGTTGTTTTATAAATGTCATGATTTTGACAAGGAGGCTGTTATGTTGCAGCGATTATTGGTAATTTTATTAACTATTGTTGCTATGATAGTCGTGGTAATTCCTAATGAGGCTTATGCGTCAAGAATTAAGGATATTGCTGTAGTAAAGGGTGTTAGAGCAAATCAATTAATAGGATATGGTTTAGTAGTCGGTTTACCTGGTACAGGTGAAAAGAATAATACATTCACAGAGCAAAGTTTTAGGACTATGCTTAATAATTTTGGTATAAAGGTACCTGATAATATAAAACCAAAAATTAAGGACGTAGCTCCTGTTGTTGTACATGCCGAATTGCCACCATTTATAAAACCAGGTCAGACAATTGATGTTACTGTATCGGCAATTGGTGAAGCAAAAAGTTTACGTGGTGGCACATTGTTGCAGACCTTTTTAAAAGGTGTTGATGGGGAAATTTATGCTTTGGCACAAGGTTCTTTAGTGGTTTCTGGTTTAGGTGTTGAAGGTGCTGATGGTTCTAAAGTTGTTGTAAATACCCCCACAGTTGGGCGTATCGCCAATGGAGCTATTGTTGAAAGAGAAGTTCCTACATCATTTAGCTTAGGAGATACAATTACCTTTAATTTAAAAAGAGCTGATTTTACGACTGCAAATAGAGTTGTTGATGTAATAAATGAATATTATGGTGACAATACAGCAAAAGCGGTAGACGCAGTTTCAATTACTGTATCAGCACCTAGAGATAGTCAGCAAAGAGTTCAATATTTATCAGAAATTGAGAATTTAGAAGTGGATCCAGGTGAAGAGCCTGCAAAGATTATAGTAAATTCAAGAACAGGTACTATAGTTATAGGTAAAAATGTAAAATTAAGACCAGTTGCTGTGACTCATGGTGGTTTAACAGTTACAATTAAAGAAAATATAGGTGTATCACAACCAGCGCCATTTAGTGAAGGTGAAACTGTGGTAACACCAAACAGCAGTATAAGAATTTCTGAAAAAAATGGAAAAATGTTTAAGTTAGATACAGGTACAACTCTAGACGATTTAGTAAGGGCAATAAATGAAGTAGGAATGGCTCCTGGGGATTTAATGAGTGTACTTGAAGCTCTACAGCAGGCAGGAGCGATAGAGGGTGAATTGGTAATAATTTAGTAGTTGTTAAATTGATAAAAAAATAAATATTAAAGTGGCTCTTCGTGCATAGTTGTGGGTTGAAATTGAGAGCTATGCACCTATGAGCCCTTATTTATACAACTCTTATCCCTTTATTTCCTTTGTTGGGAAGTGGAATTTTTATATTCGAACATCCTAACTGTATAATATCCATTAAATTTTGAATGTTTCTCTTTCTGTAATAACCCAATGTTCTGGACAGTAAACCCTTTTAATTGAATAGTACAACTTAACAATTATGCCTCACAGTCTACAGCTCTCCAACAACGCTCAGTAGACCTAGAATCATAAATATTGCACTTTTCTAAAGCATTCAGGACAACGACAAGAATGACTCTTATAAGGATGTAAATGTACCTTTAAAGTTGTAATACCTGAAGAATTTTGAACAAATTCACAAGAATCTATAATAGAGTTATTGACGTTTGCAACTACAAAATACAGAATTGAAATGTTTTTTTCAATTTTTAGTTTTAAAAGAACACAGAGATCTGTGAAAGATCTTTAGGGTAAAACCACTAAGAGTCGTCATATTTTACCCACACATATGCACGATGACTCATTAAAGTGGATCTTAAAAAATCCACTTTTTTTATTAAAATCTTTACTAATAATGATTAATAAGTTAATATTTCACACCGTAAAATATTATAAAAAAGAGAAGAATTAAAATTTTTAAGGAATGAATGTTTAAAATAACAATTGAAGGTGCGGGCTTTCTGTCAGATAGAACTGATTCATTAACATCTTTTAAGCAGCTAGATTTTGATAAATATTTTGAGATGCCGTTAATTGATGTTAAGGATTTTTCTATAATTAAAAATATTCCAATGATGCTACGTCGACGTTTAAATAATGCAGGTAAGATGGCTATTGGTTTGTCTTTGAATTTAATAAATAATTCTTCATACAATATTGGTAAAGTTATTTATGCTAGCAGAGTTGGTGAATCTTTAAGATGTGTTCAATTATTAAATGAAATGGTTTTAGATAAAGGTGTTTCACCAACTGAATTTTCAGCGTCTGTTCACAATAGTAATGTGGGTGTCTTTTCTATTGCAAAAAAATATCACTGTGAAACAACAGCAATTGCAGCTGGAAATCGAACATTTTATAGTGGATTAGTAGATGTTTATTGTTCATTAAAAACCCAAAATATTGAACATGTTTTACTAGTAGTATATGAAGAAAGTTTAGCAACCCCAAAAATGGATGTTATAAATAACGATTCTTTTGGAGGATCTTTCGCATTGGCCTTAGTTTTATCAAACAATTGTGGTAAAAAAAATATTGATATAGAAGAGTATAAAGATGTAAGAGCTCTTGAATTTGCATATTCAGAAGATTTACAGGATTCAATTAAAGTTGATTAATATATGTTAGGTATTATAAAAATATCAGCAACATTTTTAGCTTATTCTATATTTTTTTTTGGAGCTATAACTCAAGGGGTTCTTGTTTATTTTTTATTACTTATTTTTATAAGAAATAAAGATAAAAGAAAAGAATTACTAAGAGGTGTTGTTAGATTAAGTTTTAAATTTTTTATATGGCTTTGCTCTGTATTAAAAGTTTTTCATGTTCATTTTAATAATTTTGAAAAAAATAATAATGAATGTCCAAAAGTTATAATTGCTAATCATCCGACACTTGTTGATTATGTTGTTTTAACATCCGAATTGAGTTTAAAAAACAATTCAATGGTAAAGCATTCTTTAACTCAAGGATTTATGGGACCTATAATTAAGCATTTAGGTTATATAAGTAATCAATCACCTTATGAAGATATAGTAAAAATTTTTGAAAATAAAGAAGATATCGTTATATTCCCCGAAGGGACTAGAACAAAAGATATTGATAATTTAAAGTTTCATAGAGGAGCTGCAAATATAGCTTGTAGATTGAAATTAAATATTTATCCTATCTTTGTATATTGTGATACTAAGGATTATTTGAATAAAAATTTTTTATCATTAAAGACACCTTTAAGAACTCCTCATATTTATGTTGAGGTAGGGGAACCAATAGATATTAATGAATATATTATAGATAACAAAAATTCTTTATGTGCTAGACATTTAAATGTAATGTTGGAAAACTTATATAAAGATAAAATAAAAGAATTAAAAATTAAATATGGTTTATATGAATTTTAATAAATAGAAAAGTAAAAAAATAGGAATTTTTATATGAATGAAGAATTAGTTAATAAGGTTAAAGAAACCATTATTGAAGCTTTGAATTTAGAAGATATAAAGCCTGAAGACATTGAGACTGATGCACCTTTGTTTGGTGATGGTTTAGGTTTAGATTCTATTGATGCTTTAGAATTGGGTTTGGCAATTAAGAACAAATTTGGGGTAGCAATAAGTCCAGAGTCAGAAAATGTAAAAGAGTATTTTTATTCAGTTGCAACTTTAGTTAAATACATTTCTGAAAATTCAAAATAATTAAGGAGCAAATATGGTTACAAAAGAACATGTTTTTGAAGAAATGAAGAAAATTTTAGCAGAAAATTTTGAAATTGAACCAACTAATGTAAGTTATGATTCAAATGTTGTAACAGACTTGGATCTTGATAGCATTGATGCTTTAGATATGGTGGCTGAAGTTCAGCGTCGTGTTGGATGCCGTTTAACAGCAGAAGATTTTAAGTCTGTAAAGACAATAGGTGATATTGTTGATGTAATTATAGCAAAGGCTAATCAATAAGTGTTATCTTTGTTTGAATTTATCAAGGGTGATTTTTGTTCAGTAAATGAGGTATTATTTATTGGCAATAATTGCTCTTATACCTTGTTTGATTTTCAAAAAAGAACGGCTATTATTTATAAATATCTTCAGGAGAAAATTTCAGAAATAGGAAATTCTGATTTTTCAAAAGAAGTTTTATTGGCCACGGATGACACTTATTTTTTTAGTGCTAGCTTAATTGCATGTTGGCTCTTGAATCTAAAAGTTCTTCAGCCGAATTCCTTAAAAAATGAATTGATTAGTTCAAGCCTAGCTAACAAAATAGTGTTAGCTACAGATAAATCAATTTTTGAGAATATTGATAATCAGAGTAATTTAATTGCTTTGTCGTTTGTTGATGAATTGTCTTATTCAGAAGCAGATATATCATTGACACTAGTTTCATTATTAAATAAAACACAAGAATATATTGAACAAGGGGATATTTGTTATAAAAGTTTGGAATTGATTCAACAAACTTCAGGTTCAACAGGTATTCCAAAATTTATATCTAGAAGTTATTATTCATTCAGACAAGAAATATCAAATCTTATAAATGATGTAGATTATTTTAATAATATAAATAATAAAGATATTAAAGATAAAAAAGATATTTGTGCAATTGCTACAGTTCCATTATTCCATGCTTATGGAATAGTTTTTAGATTTTTTATTCCATTATCATTAGGAATGGTATCTTATATTGATATGTTGGAATATCAAGAACAATTTTATAATTTAAAAGATAAAAAAATTGAGTTTTTTGCTATATCGTCTCCGGGATTTTTTAAGCGTCTTGATGATAATAAAGCTAATTTAAATATTGGCTTGGTATTATCAGCAGGAGGGCGATTAGCACCTAATGTATTATCGATGGCAAGAAATTTTTTTAATAGTAAGATATTAGAAATCTATGGAAGTACGGAAACTGGTGTTATAGGTTATCGTTATCCTGTTGATACAACAGAGTATTGGAAACCATTGAGAGATAATAAAGTTTATATTGAAAAACAAGATTTTATTGAAGAGCATATTGGAATTATGACTTTTTTGTCACCTTATATCAATAATGGCTGTACATATAAGGGTGAAGATATTGTTGAATTAAAAAATAATGATTTTTTTGCACTGTTAGGTCGTAGTGGAAGATTAATAAAAATTGAAGATAATAGAATTAGTATAGATGAAATTGAAAATGTCCTTAAGGGCTTTGATTTAATTTCGGATTGTGCAGTAGTAAGTTATCGTAGAAAAGAAAGAGAGTATATTGGAGCGGCTATTGTTTTATCAAAGATTGCCTATGAGTTAATAAAACAGAAGAATATGAGTAGAGGGCAATTTGTGATATACATGAGACAACTCCTAATGAAAAAAATCTTACCATTAGCTATTCCAAGAAATTTTATGATATATGAGCATCTTCCAGAAAGACCAAATGGAAAGATTGATTATGTAAAGATTAAGGACAAGTTTAATGAAATATCCTGAATTTTATAATGTTAATGTGAACAATAATACCATAGTTGCAAATTTTGATGTTACAAGTGATCTGGATTGGTGTAAAGGTCATTTTGAAGAGATTGCTATAGTTCCTGGGGTTGCACAATTGTCATTTGTATCAGTATTATTACGTAAATATTTACAATTCAATATTGAAGAAATTATAAGAGTTTTAGATAAATTGAAGTTTTCAAAACCTATGCTAATGAATGATAAAGTTGAAATTAAAATAATAAAAGACTCTGATAAAAAACAAGTTGTTTTTGAGATATATAATTTAGCTGACCATGATAAATTATATTCATCTGGTGTTATGAAATACAATTAAAATAAGAATCAAAAAGTATAAATATGAATGAGTCAAATTTTCTTCCATGTATAGTTATACCTTGTTATAGACATGTTGAACCTTTAATAAAAAATATTGAAAAAATATTGTCTTTTGGTTTTAAGATTTATGTTGTTGATGATGGTAATGATCAAGATTCACGAAACTTATTGCAGATAAATTTAAAAAAATATGACCTTGTTACAATAATATCTTTACCTAATAATTTAGGTAAAGGTGGTGCTATGGAGAAGGGGTTTTTAGTAGCATATAATGATGGTTTTACTCATGTTTTGCAGATTGATGCGGATGGTCAGCAAAATATGGATAAAATTTCAGAATTTATGGAAGTAAGTAAGCAAAATCCGTTGATGCTGATAAGTGGTACTCCAATTTATAGTAATGTTCCAAAAATCAGATTAATTAGTAGGTATATAACTCATTTTTGGGTTAGTGTTGAATTGGGCTTGTTTCAGTTTGTTGATACCATGTGTGGAATGAGAGTATATCCTTTAAAATCAACAATAAAATTATTAAATAACTCTCATATCGGTCGAAGAATGGATTTTGATACAGAGATTTTTGTGAAATTATATTGGTCAGGTGTAGATTTTAAAACTTTGCCAGTGGAAGTTTTTTATCATCAAGATGGGGTAAGTAATTTTGCTCCGTTTAAGGATAATATAAGAATTTCAGTTATGCACACTAGATTATGTGTAGAAAAAGTTTTTTATTATTGGAAAATTCATAAGAGAGAATATTTATAATGAATACTGAAAGCTGGTACAAAAAAGAAGAAAGTACTAATAATTTTGGTATAACATTAGTTATATATTCATTTAAGTTATTTGGTTGGTTTGGTGCCAACATCATCTTATTTTTTATAACCTTGTTTATTTGGCTTTTCAATTCCAAAGTAAAAAAAATCTCTCATGATTATTTTTTTTATTTATCCTTGTATGCTAAGTCAAAGGGTATAAATAATTTGGAAGGTAACACGTTTTTTCATATATTTTGTTTTTGTAAGTCTTTATTAGAAAAGTTTTTAGCATGGAAGGGACTAATCACTATAGATAGTGTTGATTCTATAGATAACGCTCATAAAAGAATGTTAGAAGTTGCTTCAAAACCAAAAGGGGTTTTAGTTTTTGGCGCTCATATTGGTAATATTGAGATGTTAAGAGCTTTAAATCAGACAGTGATAAATAAAGTTTTAAATATAATTATTTTAACTTCTAATAGTAAGAAATTTTTAAAATATTTAAATGAATTAAATCCAAATAGTAATTTAAATTTTATAATTGCTGAAGATATGAATCCTGGAACTATGATAGATATATCAGAAAAAGTTAATAAAGGGGAATGGATTATTGTTTTAGCTGATAGAGTGTTAAATGAAAAATCTAGATATGTAGAAGTTGATTTTTTAACAAAAAAAGCAAAATTACCTCAGGGACCATGGATTATGGCTCAGTTATTACATGTTCCAGTTTACACACTTTATAATATAAAAATTAATGGAAAAAATACCATATATTTTAATGAGTTAGGGGATGTTGTTTTAAGTAGAAAAAACAGGGAAGAAGATATAAAAAAATACGCACAAATTTTTGCGGATGAGATGGCTGATATTTTATTAAAATCACCAACTAGTTGGTTTAACTTTTATGATTATTGGAATTAAAAATGTCTTTATATACAATGAATTCAATTCAAAAAGTTCAATTTTATGATTGTGACCCTATGGGGGTTGTTTGGCACGGTAATTATTTAAGGTACTTAGAAGTTGCAAGAGGAGAATTTTTAGACCTTATAAATTGTTCTTATTATAAAATTGATCAGGAGCATTATGCTTTTCCCATAGTAGAAGAAAAGATCAAATATATTCATTCTTTATTTTTATCTGATACGTTTACAGTTGTTACTCATTTAGATGAATATGAGAATAGATTAGTACATTCTTTTGAGATTATTTGTAATGATAAGATTTGTGTAAAAGCTAGAACAGTACAAGTTGCGATAGATAAGGAATCAAGAGAATTATCATTTTTTATGCCTAAATTTTTTATTGATTCTGTTACTGACCTTCTAAACAATAGTAAGGTGAATCAATATGATAAATAATTTTTTTATAAAAATATTGTTTTTTATTTTGTTTTTTGGTTTTAGTACTTATGCTAGTGCGAATACTGATGTTAGTGTTTATGAATTTGAAACTGAAAAACAAATAAAATCAAGTTTGGCATTAATGCAAGCTGAATTGATTAGTAGTAATTTTATTCAAAAAAAATATATAAATTTGAATGGAAAAACTTTTATTGCAAAAGGCAAAATGGTTATATCATCTTCACATGGTCTTTGTTGGAAGATTATAGAGCCTTTTTCAAAAAATTGGATTTTTGGAGCAGATGGTATTATCGAAATAGATAAAAACGGTAATAAAAAGATAGTAGATTCTTCTGCAGATCCAATGATTAAAATGCTTATAAATATAATGAGTCAAATGGTTCAGGGGAATTATACTGATCTTGAAAAACAGTTTGGTATTAGTCAAGAAAAGCTTGATAATGAAACAATTTTATATTTAACTCCAAAAAGTGATTTATTAAAAAAGGTAATAAGTAATATAAAAATTGAAGTTTTTAATGGTTTAATAAAATATATAAAAATTCTTGAAAAATCAAATAGTTATACTGAGTTAATTTTTGAAGAATCTAAAAAACAAGACTCTTTGAATGTAAATTTTGAGGAATTTTGTAATGATGTTGAATAAGTATCTCTTAAATATTTGCAAAGTAATGTTTGTGATATTAATTCTAATCCTTTTCGGAGGAATATGGAGAGCTTATACTTCACAGAATAGTTATATTACATCAGATTTAAATTCTTTATTACCAAATACTTCAACAGAAACAGAAGATAAATTTTTAAGTAAAATTAATAATGAATCTATTTTTATAATTTATTCAGAAAAACAAGAAAATAATTCTGAAAATATTCCATTGTTTATATCTGATTTTAAAGATGTTTTTAAAAAATATTCATTTGTATCTGTAATAACAAAACAGGATCTTCAAAAGATAGGTGCTTTTTATTTTCAGAATAGGTATGCTTTTAATCCACCTAAATATTTATACGATGAAAGTATAATAAAGGATTTTGTAATTGAATCCATTTATTCTCCATTTGGGGGGATTACAGATAATGAGTTGTTATATGATCCTTTTTTAATAGTTCGCAATATTGTATCAAGTAGTAATATTCAGGATTTTAATGTTGATACCCAGGGTTATATTTATAAGATAATTGATAATAAAAGATATTATTTAGTGAGAGTTGTTAATCAAAAACAATTAACATTTGATGAAAGAAAGCAAATAGTAAATGAAGTAAAAAAATTAAAAAAAACTGCACAAAGATATAATATAAATTTACTATATACAGGTTCTTTATTTTTTTCAGAAAAGTCTGCTTCAAATTCAATTGATGATATGAGTATCGTAGGGGGAATTTCTTCTATTTGCCTATTGATAGTTTTATTAACAATATTCAGATCTGTTATGCCCATAATTTGGTCATTTTCAATTTTAGGTATTTCTTTATTTACAGGTTTTTGTAATGTTTTGCTTATTCAGGGAAGTGTGCACGTTATTACATTAGCTATTGGTTCGAGTTTAATAGGTATTTGTTTTGATTATATATTGCATATATTTATGTTCAAAGCTCAATATTTTGTAACAGTTAATGAAGTAAGAAATAAATTAGGAAGACCTTTATTGCTTAGTTTATTAACAAGCATTGTTGCATATTTAATTATGCCAGCTGTCGGGTTAAATATATTAAAACAATTAGGTATTTTTGCAGTTACTTCGTTAATTACGACTTTTGTGCTAGTTTATTTAATTCTTAGTTATGCAAAAATAAAGCCCTTAAAAGATTTTATATTTTTAAAAGAAACTATTACTAATTTATCTAATTTTCTAAATTTTTATAAAAAAACTTTAAGAATAGCAACTATTTATTTTAGTGCTATTTTTGTGTTGATAAGTTTTATTATTTTAGAACAAACCCCTGCTAATGATGATATAGCAGCTATGCAAGATAAAGATAGTTATTTAGTAGAATTAGATAAAAACGTAAGAAATATTGTAGATAATTCTGAAAAAATTTCATGGCTTTTATTAAGTAGAATTAAAGAGTCTGATACAGATACTGTTGAGGATTTATTTCAAGAATGTGAGATTATTTTGAATTCGCTTACTAAAGATGAATTAAAGGATATTTTTTTACCTTGTTATTATGTTCCATCAAAACAGCAACAACAAAAGAATATAAACTTATATCAAAAAGTTTATCCTTTATTAAAAGAGGCTTATTTTGAAAATGGTATAAGACTTGATGATGAAAAAGTTGAAGTTTTTAAAGCAAAGTCTTTTTTATATGATAATAATCCGTTAGGTTTAAACTTTTTTATTAGTGAACAAGGTATGCTTTTAAGAATTAATGCTAATAATTTAGAATTATTGAATAAAATATTAGCAAATAAAAATGTAAAAGTTATAAATCAAAGACAGGATTGGTCGAATGCATTTGCTAAATATCATCAGAGATTAAATATAATTTTAATAATAACTATTTTATTGTCATTTATTATTACTTCATTTATTATGAAAAAAATGGTACTAATTAACTATATAATACCCATAACTTTAGGTGTTTTATTTGGTTTAACAGTGAATTGCTTTGTAACCTCTTATTTTAATTTATTTACTACTTTAGCTTGCTTTATGATCGTTGGTTTAGGAACAGATTATTGCATATTTTTATACCATACTTCAAAACATGAAAAGTATAAAACAATACTTACTTTGTTTATAGCTTTGATTACTACGGAATCTGCATTTGGATTATTAGCATTTTCAGGTACAAGTATTGTAAGATCCTTTGGAATTGTTGTTGCTGTAGGTTTACTTGTAATTTTTATAATTGCTGTAATGAATTCTTTTATATCGGTAAGATATAACGAGAGTAATGATTAAATAGAGATTTTTTATGGTTTATTTAAATAACTTTGCTTGTATTTCTCCTCTTGGTAATAATGATGCTATGGCTTTGGGTATGTTGTCAAGTCAAGAATCTCCATATATGGATTATTTAGGTGGTTATTTACCCCATGATCAGCGTGCTTTTTTAGGATTCTTGCCATTTGATTTACCTCAGTCTGACTGTAGAAATAACCAAATGATTAGATATTGTTTAGATAATTTAGAAAAAGAATTACAAGAAGTTTTTACAAAATTTGATAAAAAAAGAATTGGTGTGGTTGTTGGAACATCAACTTCTGCGATAACTGATGTAGAAAGCTCGATTATTCAACATTATCATGATGGTGATGCAAAATTATTTTATGATAATAGAATATGTGAAATTGGAAATGTTTCAGAATATATAAAAAATTTATATAGCATAGAAGGACCTTGTTATACAGTTGCAACAGCGTGTTCCTCAAGTGCGAAAGCAATAGTAAGTGGAAGTCAACTGATAGAAGCAGGTGTTTGTGATGCTGTAATTGTTGGGGGATCAGATTCTTTAAGCAGGGTTACTGTAAGTGGTTTTTTTGCATTAAGTGCCTTATCTATAGATCATTGTTTACCATTTCATAAAGATAGATGTGGTATTAACATTTCTGAAGGATGTGGTTTAACAATTTTAACAAAAGAACCAATAAATTCATGTAAATCAAAAGCAATAAAATTATTAGGTTATGGAATGACAACAGACGGTTATCATATTTCAGCACCAGAACCTTTTGGAAAACAAGGTATAGTAGCTGTAAGACAAGCTTTAGAAATGGCTAAGCTGGAGCCGAAAGATGTGGGATATGTAAACATGCATGGTACAGGGACTAAGCTTAATGATAGTATGGAATATTATATTATTAAAGAAGTTTTTGGGAAAACAGTTCCTGTATCTTCTACAAAACATATTACAGGGCATACCTTAGGCGCAGCAGGGATTGTTGAGGCTTATATTTCCTGGTTATTGTTAAACAATGATATATCACTTCCATATCATGATTATGAAGAAAAGGATTTAGATCCTACAATGACAGATATTAATATCTTAATATCACCATGTGTAAAACTGCAAAAGAAAGTGATAATGTCTAATAATTTTGCTTTTGGTGGTAATAATATTTCTTTGATTTTTGGTAAAGAATATGAATAAGTATTTAGTTGATGAGGAAATCTTTGCTGACATTTTGGTTCAAAAAGAACCGATGCGTTTTATTGATGGCGTAATCTCTTATGAGAACAACAAGGGTGTAGCGGAATTTTTAGTTGGTGGCAGAGCTTGTATTGGTCTTGATGAAAATGGAAATTTACCAGTTTTATGTTTGATGGAAGTTATGGCTCAGTCAATATCTGGATGTTTGGCTTATAATGCGTATATAAATAAAGAAATAATGAGAATAGGGTTGTTGCTATCAACACGATCTTTTAAGATTAATGTTAAAAATGTTATACCAAAAGGTACATTGTTAACAACAACTATTGATGTGATATACGAATCTGAAGATGGTTTTAGTCAAGTCAAAGTAGAAGTATCTGATGATCAAAAAAATGAAATTTGTTCAGCAATAATCACAGTATTTAGTCCAAATAATGAAAAGGTAAAAGAATTGTTTGGTTGTGAGATTTAATAGTAGATTTATTTTTAAAAATCAGTTAATAAAAAATTCTCTAGTAATTTAAGTGTTGATGTAGAAATTTGAGTTTATTGATATTTATTATAATAATTACTAGATTTAAAGAAGCGGTAAATTATGAAAGAAAGAAGAATATTAGTAACAGGTAGTAGTTCTGGCATTGGCAGAGCTATAGCAATATCTTTAGCAAAATCAGGTTTTGATATTGCATTAAATTGCAGAAAAAATAAAAATGCTATCATTGATGTTGCAAAAGAGATTTCTGATTTAGGGAGAAAAGTATCTATTATAATTGCGGATATTGCAGATAGAGAACTTATTAATAGTGAAATAAATAAAGATATAGAAAAAAATGGGGCTTTTTGGGGTATTATTGCAAATGCTGGAGTTATTGCAGACGCACCTATGCCTGCAATGGAAGCAGAAGATTGGGACAGAGTAATTCATACAAATTTAGATGGTTTTTACAATGTTGTAAAACCATGCTTAATGCCCATGATACATTTAAGAGATGGGGGTAGAATTATAGCAATTACGTCTGTATCAGGTGTTATAGGGAATCGAGGGCAAACAAATTACAGTGCCTCAAAAGCTGGTATTATAGCAGCTTGTAAGTCCTTATCTTTAGAATTAGCAAAAAGAAAAATAACCGTTAATACAGTTGCACCTGGTTTGATAGATACAGGTATGATTACTGATGAAATAAAAGAACATGCGATGAAACATATACCATTAGGAAGAATGGGAACACCTGAGGAAGTTGCGTCTGTTGTTAATTTCTTATGTTCGGATGCGGCGTCTTATATAACTCGTGAAAATATTAATATCAACGGAGGAATGAGTTAATGGGTAGGGTTGTTATTACAGGATATGGTTTTTATTCTCCTCTTGGTATCTCAGATGATGAGGTAATGAGAAAATTAAAAAGTTGTTCAAATGCAGTATCTAAAATTGATGTATTAGAAGAATATACATCAATGAATTGTAAATTAGGGGCAAAGGTTACTGCAGATTTACCAAATTATCCCAGAAAAAAAGTGCGTTCAATGGGACGAGTTGGTATTTTAGCTACTGCAGCTACAGAAATAGCATTAGATAAAGCTAATTTAAATGGTTCCTATGAATTAAAAAATGGTAGCACTGGTATAGCTTATGGTAGCTCAGGAGGCTCTGCTTCTGCTATGAATGAAGCAGGTATGTTTATGATGCATAAAGATGTGTCATATCTGAATGCTACTACATATGTATCTATGATGCCACATACTGTTGCTGTTAATTTATCAATATTTTTTGGGATAAAAGGTAGAATTATAGCAACATCCACTGCTTGTACCTCTGGATCTCAGGCTATTGGTTATGCTTATGAATGTATAAAAAGTGGTTCTCAAAAAATAATGATAGCAGGTGGGGCTGAGGAGTTGAGTCCTTTTGCTGTTGGTGTCTTTGATTCAATGTTTGCTACAACTCAAAAAAATAATGAACCTTCAAAAACTCCTAATCCATTTGACAAAAACAGAGATGGGATAGTTGTTGGTGAGGGTGCTGGTACACTTGTCTTAGAAGATTACGATCATGCAATTGCCAGAGGTGCAAAAATTTATGCTGAAATAGTTGGTTTTGCGACTAACTGTGATGCTACACATATAACTAATCCTTCGTCAGAAGATATGGAAAAGTGTATGATCTATTCATTAAAAAATGCTTCATTGAATCCTGAACAAATTGGTTATGTAAATGCACATGGAACAGGTACTGTAAATGGTGATATTGCTGAAAGTCAAGCAACATATAGAGTTTTTGGTAATAAAACTCCAGTAGCAACGTTAAAAAGCTATATGGGGCATACTTTGGGTGCTGCTGGTTCATTAGAAGCAATTTTTACGATAATTATGCAACATAATAATTGGTTTGCTCCAAATATAAATTTAGAAGAAGTCGATCAAAATTGTGGAAATTTAAATTACATTTTAGGAGCTGGGTTAAATTTAGATACGGAATATGTGATGAGTAATAATTTTGCTTTTGGTGGTGTAAATACTTCTTTAATATTTAAGAAAGTAAATAAATAAAAAATAAATGAAGACTTTTAAAATTTTTATAAATATTTTATTAGTTTTAGCAACAATAGGTTATCCTTTTGTTGTGTATTATGCTTTTAATAATAAACTAGATTTTATTATTCCAATAGTGTTGATGGCTATTTTAATTACCAAATTTTTTGTAGGTGGAAAAAAGTCTTGGAAAATTAATTTTACTCTATGTGTGATAGGTTTATGTTTAAGCTGTTTATATATATTAAAAAAATCAGATTTTTATGTATTAATGTATCCGTTAGTTGTTAATATTGTTTTATTGTTATTATTTGGACACACGTTAATAGGAAATAGAAAATCTTTTATAGAAAGTATTGCTTCATTAACTACACCAATAGAACAACAAACAAATTTTTTTAAAAAGTATTGTCAAGTTGTTACTTACGTATGGTGTGTTTTTTTTATAATAAATGGAACAATTTCATATATAACTGCAGAGTTTTGTAGTAAAGATATTTGGACAATTTATAACGGAATAATAGCTTATATACTTATAGGGATAATATTTACAGTTGAGTATATTGTAAGAATAACTTTAAAGAAAAGAGATTTAAAAAATGACAATTAAAAATTATAATGATATCAGTGCAGTTGATGCATTAAAGAAAGCGCAAGAATATGCTGTTGCTCCATTTATATTTCAGACTATTATTTCAATGAAAAGGTTTGGTATATTTAAAATGTTATCAGAAGTACCTTTTGGTACTTCTTTTTCAAAAAAAGAAATAGCAAAAGAGTGTAATATTTCAGAATATGCATCATCAATTTTAGTGGATATGGCAGTTACTGCAGATATTTTAATAGAAAAAGATGAAAAATATTTTTTATCAAAGGTTGGTTTTTATTTAGCCAACGATAGAATGACAAATGTTAATTTAGATTTTTCAAATGATGTTTGTTATTTAGGCTTAGCTGAATTAACTTCTTCTTTACAAAAAACGACACCAGAAGGTTTAAAAGTATTTACTAAAGAACATGATACCATATATCCTTTTTTAAGTTCATTACCTAAAGATGCAAAGGAATCTTGGTTTGCTTTTGATCATTTTTATTCTGATCATGTATTTTCAACTGCTTTAGAAAAGATTTTTGCTATAAAGCAATTTAAACATATAAATGATATTGGGGGGAATACAGGTAAGTTTGCAATAGAAGCTACAACATACAATAAAGATGTTAAAGTTACAATTATTGATTTACCACAACAATGTGTTTTAGCAAAAGACAATAGTGTTAAACATGGATTAGCAGATCGTATTGATACTTATGGTGTTAATATATTAGATAAAGGGGTAACTCTTCCAAATGATGCTGATTTATGGTGGATGAGTCAATTTCTAGATTGTTTTAGTGAAGATCAAATAAAAGATATTCTAACACTCGTATACAGTTCAATGAAAGACACTGATACATTAATCATAAATGAAATTTTTGGGGATAGACAGAAGAATGATATAGCTTCAATGATTGTTGATGCAAATTCTTTATATTTTACTGCATTAGCAAATGGAAAGAGTCGTTTTTACCATGCTCGTGAGTTTTTAAGAATTGTGGAAAAAGTAGGTTTTAAGGTAAATCAACAAATTGATCATGTAGGGGTTGGTCATACATTACTATTTTTAAGTAAGTAACAAAAACTGATACCAACTAAAGTTTCCATCTTAGATTTAAAAAATAAAATCAGGATTCAAAATTGAGAGTAATTTTATCTGTAAGATGATGAAATTACCGTTAATAATGAGTATTCGTGTATATGAGTAAAGACTCATAGAGATTTTACCCTAAATGCTCTTGAAAGTGCTATATTTATGATATTAGTTCAATGAAGAGTTGTTGGAGAACTTTAGATTATGGTGGCATACTTGTGGAGTTGTACTTTCAGTCAAAAGGATTTATTGCCCTGAACATGGTGTTATTACTGAAAGAGCCCGCTAATTAGGATCTATAAAAAACTATAACTTTATATAGAACTAATTGCCAAAATAACTCTTGATTATTTAGGGCGTATTTATTAAAAGAAAAATTGAGATTAAGTATACTCTTAAAATAAAAAGAACTGAAAGAAGTTGAATTGAAAAAAAATCATTGTTTAGCAACACATAGCAAAATTTCAGTTTTTAACGAACTAGCCCATAAAATTAAGCGACATTTAAAACATATACTTAATACGATAGAATACCAATTAGTAGTAAAAAGTTGAGTTAATAAACAATAAAATTGTTTATACATAAAGCGTATGGTTTTAGAAATATAGAAAATTTACAAAATATGGTAGTGTTTAGATGAAAGTAGCATAAATAAAGGCTCATAAGTGCTAGTTCTCTATACACGAAGAGCCATAATAATTTTAATTGATCATTGTGTTATTTGTTATGATTATTTTATTTCTTAATCTATTATTCACCATTAAAAAGATCTTCAATTGCATTTATTGGAATAGCTGATTTTAAAATATCTTCTATTTTTTTAATTTCTTCATAAGAACGAACAACTTTTTTACCGTAAAAATACGTGATTAAGCTGAAGTTAGCCAAATTTTTTAGTTTTTTTTCATTTGAAAATTCACTTGTTGTTGTAATTACTTCGAATAGACCTGTTTGAGTTAAAAAAATATGATTTGTATATGTTTCATTCATTTGTAAGCAGTCAACTCTTGTCCCAAGATATAGGTTATCAATGTCTATCTTTTTGCATAAAGGATTTTCTAGTAATTGGTTGACAATAGACTCTTTAGATACATTATTAGTTGGAAAAATCAATGTATTTAGAATATCTTTATTACCACATTTATAATAAAAGACCATTAAATCTTTTGTATAAGATATAAGTTTACAACCTTCTGGTATTGAGGGTTCTTCGTGGTTAAATTGTTTATCTAATCCAAATTCTTTTATTGTTTCATTATCTAGTTTAGAAGTAACGTTATTAATAGCTATAGAATTATTTATTCCACAATAAATAATAAAAAAAATAATAACTATTTTAGAAAAAAATATCATAATAAAAACCATACTATAATGAATATAAATCTTAATTATTTTTGTTAATTCATAATTTACCATAAATATTTGTTAAAAAAAGTTTTTTATCAAAAAAAATATTGAAAAAATAGGTTCAATCATAATTTTTATGTGTCTAACTTACAAACATACATCTTCTTATTTAAATACCTTTAGGATAAAATATTTGTCATCTGCATACCATATCTATGAATATTTTCGTTTTGGAATTTTCAACATAAAGTGATGAAGGAATATGGAGATATTTTGTGGAGGTTATAGGTGTTTAAAAACAAACATAAAGATCGTTTTGTTTTTAATATAAAATATTTTTGATTTATTGTGAACATATAAAAAAGATATTGACCATAAATTTTATTCAAATATTCTTTTAGTCTTTAAAAATAAAAGAAAAATATTTAAAGTTAACAAATAGATAAGATTTATTTATTTCTAAGAATTTACTAATATAGCTAGTGTTTTAGACATTTATAAAAATTTTTTATGCTAAAATACAATGTATAGATATATAAGTAAATATAAGTATTCATTTAATGTTAATAAATAAAGGAACAATAATGGGTAGTATACTAAATCCTAGTAATGAAGATTTTTTAGAATATATAAAATCAAAAGAAATAATATATGTAGATAAAACAGATTTTATTTCTGAAATCAATAAGTATGTAAAAACTCCACAAAAATATATATGTTTTACCCGCCCGAGACGTTTTGGGAAAACCGTAACTGCCAAAATGTTATCAGCATACTACTCAAAAGGTTGTGATAGTAAAGAATTATTTGCTAATTTAAAAATAGCTCAAGATCCTTCATTTCTTACCCATTTAAATAAATATAATGTTATTTATATTGATATGAATAAGATTAAATCTGATTTTAGTTTTATTGAAAAATCAGAAAAAATACAAGATATTGTTGATTATTTATTATATACAACAGTGCTTGAATTAAAAGAAAAAGAAGCTTTTGCAAAAATTATTGAAAATAATCCTTTAATATCATCTAAGTCATTACCTAAAGCCGTATATGATATAAGTCTTAAGCTAAATGAAAAATTCATATTTATAATGGATGAATGGGATCTTATTTATAGAGAATATAAGAATGACACAA
>JBJFGR010000008.1:0-4923 GCA_051892875.1 Succinivibrionaceae bacterium | reverse complement strand
AAAAAAATCAGAGCATTTTTGCATGATTTACGTCGCTAGATAGGACGCTTACATTAAATTTACTTAAATACATATAACCCCCAGATATTTCAAAAACGACGGGGTATATTTTAGGAAATTAAAAAAATCGCGTCGCGGGGGGTATGGGGGACTTACTCAAAAAGTTAAGATTTCATCACTGTAAAAAAAGAACCGAGAATTGTAAAAATCTCGGTTCCTTATACAACAAAACTATAATTTTATTTCATAGCTTTTTCTACTTCCTTTAATTTCAAAGCTTTTGGTTTATAAGCCGTACAATATCTCATAACCAAAACGAAGAATACAGGCACAAAGAAAATAGCTAGCACTGTTGCAGATAACATACCACCTATTACACAAATACCAATTTCATTTCTTCCTGCAGCACCCGCACCAGAACTTAAAGCCAAAGGCATAACCCCCAAAATAAATGCAAATGATGTCATTAATATTGGTCTTAAACGTATACGAGCAGCTTGTACAACAGAATCTGTTAAACCAACACCTTTATCATATAATTCTTTCGCAAACTCAACAATCAAAATTGCATTTTTTGCGGATAAACCTACTGTTGTTATAAAACCAACTCTAAAGTATATATCATTTTCTAAAGGATTAGCCCAAGGGAATAAGAATGGCATTACTTGAGATAAATATGCAGCACCTACTGAACCAAAAATACCTAGAGGAACAACTAAAATAACCGCAAATGGTATACTCCAACTTTCATATAAAGCAGCTAAACATAAAAATACGAATACTAAAGCGGATAGATACAACATACCTTCTTGTGCACCTGCCTGTTTTTCTTGGAATGAAACACCATTCCATGCTACAGAATAACCACCTTCCATAGTATTAACAATTTCTTCTATTTTATCCATTGCTTGACCTGTTGAAACGCCAGGTTTCGCTTCACCATTGATTTGCACAGCAGGAATACCATTAAAACGTTCCAGTCTAGGCGAACCATAGCTCCAATTCAATGAGCCAAACGAACTAAATGGCACCAGTTTACCACTACTATTTTTTACATACCACTTATTAAAATCTTTTTCACTCATGCGTGAATTGGCGTCAGCTTGAATATATACCTTTTTAACCCTATTTTTGTGAATAAAGTCATCAACGTATAAAGATCCCCATGCTGTAGATAATGTAGTATTAATATTACTTATAGTTAACCCCTGAGATATGGCTTTTTCATAGTCTAATGAAACATTTAATGTAGGTGTATCATCCATTCCATTAGCTCTTACTTTTGTTAATATTTGTCCATTTTCGCCTTGAGAAGAATTATTAACAATATCCGTTCTAGCTTTCATTAATTCTTCATGACCAAGACCTTGTGTATCTTGAACAAAGAGGTCAAACCCTGCCGCAGTACCCAATTCTGGAATTGCAGGCAAATTAAACGGAATAACCAACCCTTCCCTTATAGACATTAGGGCTGGAAAAGCTCTTGCTACTATGTTCTTAACATGTTTTGAACTATCTTTTCTAAGGCTCCAATCTTTTAATTTAACAAACGCCATACCTGCGTTCTGGCCGGAACCAGAAAATGAGAAACCTGCTACTGTCATTATTGATTCAACAGTATCTTTTTCATTAGTTTCAAAATAATTTCTCATCTTGTTCAAAGTCAACTTTGTCTTTTCCAAAGTTGATCCTGAAGGTAACTGAACCATTACCATTAGAACCCCTTGATCTTCTTCTGGTAAAAAAGAACTAGGTATTCGTATAAACATGAAGGTCGTAGCTAAACAAATAGCAACATATATAAATACATAAAGTACAGCTGTATTAACAACATATTTAACAAATTTTTGATACATTTCTGATATATATACAAAAAAATTATTAAACATTCTTAAAAAAGCTTTCAAAATGAAATGCAAGAATAAATCAATTAGATCTACTAATTTTAAAACAACACCGATAAAACCACTATAATTTTGTTTTTCAAGATTTTCATCTTTTAAAATTACTGCACAAAGGGCTGGTGTTAATGTTAATGCAACAAAAACTGACAAAATCATTGCAGAAACAATAGTTATAGAAAATTGACGATATATAACACCAGCAGCACCTCCAAAAAATGCCATTGGAATAAATACTGCGGAAAGAACTAGGGCAATCCCAATAAGAGCACCAGTAATCTGTTGCATTGATCTAATTGTTGCTTCTTTTGGTGATACTTTATCTTCTGACATTATACGTTCAACATTTTCAACAACAACTATAGCATCATCAACCAATAACCCTATTGCTAGTACCAGGCCAAACATAGTCAATGTATTTATAGAAAAATCTAGCGCATACATTATTCCAAATGTACCTAACAATACCACAGGAACTGCTATAGTTGGAATCAAGGTTGCTCTACAATTCTGTAAGAAAATATACATTACCACAAAAACAAGCAATATTGCTTCAAAAAGAGTATGAACAACTTCGTTAATTGAAACTTTTATAAAAGCTGTAGTATCAAAAGGAAATACATACGAAACATTTTTAGGAAAATATTTTGATAACCTATCAATTTCTGATTTAACCTTTTCTGATGTTCCTAATGCATTTGCTCCTGTTGCTAATTTTACTGCAATACCAACAGCTGATTGACCATTATACTTTCCATCTGTATTATAATTTTCATTACCCAAAACAATTCTTGCAACATCTTTTAAAAGTACTTTTGAACCATCTTCTAGCACTCTTACAACAATATTCTCAAACTGCTCTGTTTTATTCAATCTAGATTGACCTGCTATAGTATATGTATATATCTGATCTTGTGTTGTTGGAGCTCCACCTAATGAACCGTATGTAACCTGAGCATTTTGTTCTTTTATTGCAGAAATAACTTCTGGTACAGTTAAATTAACTTTATTAAGTTTATCTGGGTCAATCCAAATTCTCATAGAATATGAAGAACCGAATACTGTAATATCACCAACACCTTCTACTCTGCTTATTGGTTCCTTTACACTATTTATAGCATAATCTGCCAAATCAACACTCTCTACATTCTTATCAGATGATATTAAACCAATAATCATAAGAAAACTTGAGGTACTTTTTTTAACATCTATACCACTTTTTTGTACTGTTTCTGGTAATTGTGACTGACATTGTTGGAGTTTATTTTGAACTTGTACTTGTGCGATATCTGGGTTAGTTCCTGGTTCAAAGGTTATACTAATTTGAGATTGTCCATAAGAATCAGATGTTGAGGACATATACATATATCCATCTAACCCTATCATATTTTGTTCTATTATTTTTGTAACAGTATCTTCAACGGTTGAAGCATTAGCACCAGGATAAGTGGCTCTAATAGAAATTGTGGGCGGTGCAATAGTTGGATACTGAGAAACTGGTAAAAGGTTTATAGCAAACCACCCAGCTAACATTACAACTATTGATAAAACACTGGCAAATATAGGCCTATCAATAAAAAATCTTACCATTTTTAACCCCTAGTCTTTATTTTTATAAATTGGAGCAATAGGAACTCCTGGACCGATTTTTTGAATATTAGATGTTATAGCCATAGTTTCTGCAGATAAATCGTTATCTACTATATAGTATGTTTTATATTCTCCAATAATATTCACGTTTTGCAAACCAACGCAACTCTGCACTTTTGGTGGGCAATTTTTATTATCAACAAAATAAAATTTAGCAGTGCCATTATTTTGTCTCATTACTGCTATTTGAGGAACTAATTTAGCGTTTTTGGTTAAACCTTCTTCTATATTTCCTCTAACATACATTCCTGGTAACAATAATTTGTCAGGATTTGCTACAGAAGCTCTTAAATTAACAGTACCAGTACATTCATCAACACTAACTTCAGAAAACTCTAATACACCATCATGCTCGTACTTATCTCCTGTTTCTAATATTATTTCTACATTTTTTACTTTACTTTGATCAAAAGTCCCCTTTTTAATATCCTTTTTGAAATTTATGTAATCTTTTGCAGATTGTGATAAATCAACATAAATTGGGTCTAACTGTTGAATTGTTGCCAACGCTAATTGTTGGCCATTTGTAACCAAAGCTCCTTCAGTAAAATTAGATTTACTAATATACCCTGTAATTGGCGCATAAACTTTGGTATATGCTAAATTAATTTCAGCTGTTTTTACGCTAGCCTTGGCTACTAACAAAGTTGCTTGTGCCATGCGATAATTTGCAGATGCGTCATCTAAATCTTGCTCACTAATAGATTTTGATTCTCTTAATTTTACATATCTATCGTATTTCAATTTTGTTGTAAATAAAGAAGCTTCAGCCTTTGATAATTCAGCTTTTGCACTCGCTAAATTAGCTTCATATATAGCAGGATCTATTTGATACAACTGTTCGCCTTGGTTAACAATTGAACCTTCTCTAAATAATCTTTTTAAAACAACACCAGATACTTGAGGTCTAACATCAGCAACCCTTACTGCAGAAGCTCTACCTGTTAATTCAGAAAAAACAGGTATATCCATAATTTTTATTGGTTCAGCGTCTACAGGCGTTGGAGGAAATTGCATATTTGCTGACTTACTGTTTTCACCACACGCGGTTAGTAGTTGAGAAAATAAAAAAAATAAAAAAATCTTTCTAGTTGATATTTTCATTTATAAATTCCTTTAAATTATAGACTTTGAAATTATACGACAATTCTCTTATCAAAATAAGAAAAATATACATTCATGTATGTTTTTTTGTTTGTAAATAAAAATTAATAGCAATTTTGCTTAATTTTTCTAAAAAAAAATAATATGCATGTTACATAAAATTAATTATAATACATTCATGTTTGTATGTTCGGAAGTTCGACAGTTGACTACCCCCCTAAAATCCCCTCCAGGCGTTGATACGCCTTATTTTTTGCGTGTCAAATTT
>JBJFGR010000007.1:11037-25412 GCA_051892875.1 Succinivibrionaceae bacterium | reverse complement strand
GGAATTGTTATTATGGAATTAGATGACAAATTCAATGTAGTTAATATAGAACGTCATGGATTTGTCACCACATTAAAACAACAGAAATTGAGTCCTGATATGATTTACTATAATGTAAAAGATTATAGTTGCACATATCAAAGATACCAATTCTTTTGTGATTATATTTTAAAATGGTGTAAAGATTGTGATATAGTAGCAGTTGAAGAATATGCTATGGGTAAATCTGGTGCGCAAGGAATGATATTTTCATTGGCAGAATTTGAAGGAAATATCAAAATGAGTTTATTTAGAGAAGGAAAGAAGTTAAGATTTTATCCTCCTGGAACACATAAGAAGTTTTTCACTGGTAAAGGTAATGCCGGAAAAATTCGCCCATATCAAACATATAAAGCATATAAAGGTGTTAAGTTTGATATAAGTGATTTACCAGTTGTAGTTGACGATAAGAAAGGTAATGCACCAACAAGTGACTTGATTGATGCATACGCAATATGTGAAATGTTAAGACATGAATTGGCTTTGAAAGCAAATGTAATGGAATTACATACTTTAACAGTTGAACAAATACAAGCATTAACAAATTCAACAGATGAACATCCTGGTGGTTTAATTAAATCGAATTTCGACCAATATAAATAATAATGGAGGAATTATGATAACAACTATATATTGTGACATGGATGGAGTAATTGTTGACTTTAGAAAACAATGTGAAGATTATAAATGTATTAAAGGAACTAAGGTCAATTGGCCTATCATTCATGAAGCAGGTCCGGAATTCTGGGAAGAGTGTCCATGGACAGAATCTGGTGAATCATTTTATAAATGGTTAGATAGATTTTGTAAAGAAGAAGATATAGAGTTGTATATTTTATCAACAGTTGCTTATGAAGATGGTAAGATTGGTAAGATAAATTGGTTGAAGAAACATACTAATATAGATTTGCATCATACTATTATAGTTCCATTTGGTGTGACAAATAGTCGTGGTACTGGTAAAGAAATCTATGCAAATAAAGACTCAATTTTGATAGATGACTTTGGAAAGAATGGAGTTGCATGGGAAAAGAAAAAAGGAATATTCGTTCATTATAAATCTCCTGAAGATGCAAAAATGAAGATATTAGAGATAGTTCAAAAGAGTCGTTAAGCGGCTCTTTTTTAATAAAAATAAATATAATATGACAGATTACGCTTCAGAAATGGCAAAGATATTTGGTGGTGCATGTAGTGTAGAAAACACTGACTGGACCAAAGAGAGATATTTTGATAGTACCTCAGATTGTTATGGTAGTGAAGTTGCACTATTAAATAGCTTAACTGCTGAAGCTTATAATACTTATGGTTTCAAAGTTCAATATTTTATTAAAGAAATGAACTTAAAGAGAGACCCTTTAATGGGAGAAGACCCATTAGAAAATATAGTTAGAAGATTTGAATTAAACATGTATGCAGAAAGTATGCCAAGTATGCAAAAACAATATGAATTGCAAGGAATGGTATATACAGAAATCATAACATGTATGTGCAGTATTGCACATTTTGATGAAGCATCACAGATTGACTATGATGATAAATCAGTAAAATATCCATCATATATTCCAAAAATTGGTGATATAATATACATGTATTATAATGGAATATATTATGAAGTTATAAATGTAAAGAAATTTGCGGAAGGTAGTACCTTTTTGGGTGCACCAATAACATATCAATTCTCATTAAGAGTCTGGAGAAATAATCATGAATTTGTAGATGCAGATAATGTAAATACAGATAATATGGATGACTTCAGAAGTTATGCAGAATTAGGTGAAACATTTAATTTAGATACAAAGACAGAAACCCACAATAAGACTAGTGTAGTTGATGCATCATCTGATATGTTGTCAATAAACAAAACTATTGAACAAGATACAGTTGATGGAACACAAAGTGGAAAACCAATGGATAATGTGAATTCTCATGTTCAATATGTTCCAAAAGTACCGGTCGATCAAAGAACAGATATTGATCCATTTGGTGGTTGGTAAGTTTTTAATCTGTATAAATAAATTAGAGGAATTATATGGCAGATACAGATAAATACAAAATTGTTAAAAGTGAATTCGTGTTCACAAATGAAGGTAGACATCTTTTAATATCACAAGAAGGTGGTATTAAATTTGCTATTCTTGGATATATGTTCGTCCAAGGTTTGCCTTTTATTTCTGACGATGAAGAATTTGTTGTCAATAAGAAAACATTTAAAGGATTTTCAGGATATGTTCATTATATTGACAGTATAGCTAAAGATAAGAAATTATCTATTATGGATGTTTTACAAGATAAAACACTATTAAAAGATAACATTTCTTTCGTTTTAAAGAACGTATCATATAAGATTAAAAGTCCTAACTCAGTTGCACCTATAAATGAAGAACAATATACAGAAGCACTAGAAAACTATTCAGAAAATTTGTTTGGAATGTATTATGTTCCAACAAATGAATTCATGTTGAAGAAACAAGAAGATGGTAGTACAGTTCCTTATGGTCTATATAGATTCAACTTTGATAGAACTTATTTGTCATGTAATATAACAAAGGATTTGGCTTTTTCTCATATTGCTTTAATTGGTAAGCAATATGCTGAAACTGATGATGCAACATTTAATGTAAATGAAGTTCAAAAAGCTTCTATTGTAGCATTTGCACAGTTTGATGGTAAGGTTGAAAAATCAACTGGTATTTATGATGGTGGTGTTCAGATTTTGGCAAATCAGAATAAATACGTATCTTTCCAAACACAATTAAGATTTACTGTCAGAGAAGATAAAGACGAAGAAGATATTTCTCCAAAACAAATAAATGAAGGAAAATGGTCATTTGATATTCCATCTGCCGTATCTGGAACTGCTCAGAAGTTATACTTAATCAATAATGGTTTAAAGACTATTAGAGGCGGTGTAGCTATAGGTTATGATAAACCTGTATTAGATGAATTACAATTAGACCAAGATGGTTCAATTGCAATTGATAAGTCAATTGTTGCAGCTGACTGTATTGATGCTGATGATGCAGAAAACCAATTTAATGCTGCAGCTCTATTCCATGGTATTAACAAATATCCAGAAGATGGTGGAAAATATATTCCTCAATATCTGTTGACTACTGTCAAAGCAACATCATCTTTGAAAGAAGATATTGAAGCATACTGTGCAGGTATGCAGTTAAATGGTATTGGTGTATCTCCATATTCTCTATTAGGAAAGGATGCATCACCAGAGTCACCTACATTTATTTTAGGTCACTTACCAGAAAATGATTTAGTAGCAGTTGATATATTCGGTAGAGATAACTTTAAGAATCAATATTCAAAGGATAGATTCTTATTCTCATTCGATAATAGTGCTACTCAACCAGGATATGGTGAACCAAACGTATTATTTAAATCTCATGGAAATGCCTTCGTAGAAGGTGCTTCAATGAACAATAACATGTTTATTGACTCTAATAGAAACAGAGCAAGTTATGGTGTTGCAAATAATACATTGATAAATTCTGATGAAAACCTATTGACAAATGGTCTTCATAATGCATTTATCTTGAATTCTAAGAGAAACAATTTGTCAGCAGTAGATGCATTGACAATGATTAATGGTTATGCTAACCATATTGGTGATAATGCATCTGATAATACATTGATTTGTGCATACACAAACTCTGCATTTGGTAATGCTAAGCAGAATATTCTATTTAATGCAAGAGATAATGCATTGAGTGGAAATACAATGCAGAACATGTTAATTCGTGCAAATGAAAACGTAATTGACCAGAACTGTTCTGAAAACTTCTTAGTCAATACTAATCAAGCAAAGGTTACATGGGATTCTAGATATAACGTATTTAACTTTGTAAATAATATCTCTGCTCGTGCAGCATATAGAGATTTGATTGATAGTACAAACTATGCATGGATGCAAGCAACTTCAAATAACAGAGTTTATAATGCATTCAAGTTCTCAGGTTATTCAGCACAGAATAACGTTGCAATTGGTGCACGTTTTTTCGGTCTATATCCAAATGGTAGTACACAGATTTCTGGTGTTGAAAGACCTCTAGCATCTGATAATCAGTCTAACAACAACTATATTATGAATGCATCTTATGCAACTCTATTTGGTTGTTCAGATAACATGATTATTGATACTTATGGACTACGTTCTAATGATAGTGTTGTAGACCCAGGACCAGTTCGTGTTAAGGGATCTTCAATCGTTGGTTCAGATGGTTCTAAGTTATATAACGCAAGAGAAGTAAGACTATTGAACTCTATCTATTCTAAGGTAGATGGTCACTCTGATTATTCTGATGAAGAATTAGGATTGAATGGTACATCTTGGATAATTTCTGAACGTAATACAGGTATTCTTGATTCAATTCTAGCAGGTGAATATTCTGGTGGTTCAGGTCTATCTGGTACTTCATTCCGTGAAGGTGCAGAATCTATTTCTACACATGGTCGTCCAGCAGATATGTTGAGATTGAGAACTCAGTTCATCAATACTTACGGTTCTGAATTGAACTTGTCAGAATATATCCCATCTGAACACTATACAGCAAGTGTCACATATTCTCCATATCAGGCATTCAAGAATCAGAATAAGTCTGTAATGGAAGACTCTATCAAACCTCAGAACTCAGTAATCTTAGGTGGTCACCATAACAAGTTAATTGGTGGTGAAAACGTAACATTTATTGGTGCTGAATATTCTAAGGCTTCTGGTAAGGCTCATCAGGTTATCATGGGTAAGTATAACCGTGATTGCGCAGCTGATTTGATTTACGGTTGTGGCCACTTTGATGGTGATTCTTATATTCAGAATGAAAAAGAATATAGTGTATCTGAATTGAAGACAATTGAAACTATGAATGGAACTATTCAGAATGTTCGTGCTTCATCTAAGTTGGAAAATGCTCTTGAATTCTATGCTCACCAAGGTAAGATGATTCTACGCAACTGTGATGATGGTTATGATAGAAACAATGGTGCTCGTTCAAATGCATACGGTATGTCAGTCACACTTGATCCAACTGGTATACAGTTCAGAGATGGTAATGATAAGATTATCGGTGAAATGTATGCAGATGATTTGAAGAAAGATTCTGAAACTATCATTTATGTAGATTTCCAGGATCCAGTTGATGACACTACAGATGGTTATTTCTATGTATCTGATTATGATACTTCATCTGATGCATTAAAGAAATATTGGGCTTCAATGACACCTAAGCAAAGATTTGATAGTATATTTAATGTTGGACCAACTGTGCTCGTTAGTGGTACAGGTAAAGGAACTACAGAAGAACATGTATTCAGTCATAGTACAGTTGGTCCTGGTCATAAAGATCCATTATTTAATAATACAAAAGAATTAACTGATATTTCTAATGCATTATATGATAATCAAAATTCTAGAAAGATTAAAATCATATTTAATGACTTTGGAATATTCAAATATAATAATCATAATAATACAGTTGCATGTTATGTAGAATTATATTTCAAGGGTTATCCATATTATACTGAACCTAATAAAGCATGTAGATATATGGGTAAAGCTCCTTGTGAATTAAAGATTTATTATATGACTAAATCAGGTAGAGTTCAGAGTGCACAAGATTATATGAAGATCTTAGTTGCAAACAATGAAATCTATGAACAATCTACTAGAAGATGTACTGATGTAATTCAATATAATGGTGACTCTGAAAGTAAAAATAGACAAGTCACACAAATAAAGATAAATCAGAATGAAACTGTGACATTTGAAGCATTCGCAAATGACAAATATGTAAATGGTTTCTATGTGACATCAAATGCACAAGGTAATCCAATGGGTTAATAAAATAAAAGAGAGTCGAATGACTCTCTTTTTAATAAATCCTGTTATTATATTATTTTTAATTTAATGTGTACACAAATCTTAAAGAACCACAATCATATATTCTAGGATAACCTAAATTTTTCATAATTTCATGTTCTGATAAATTTGGATTATTTCCTTTTGCAACTAATTTATGTTTTTGAAATTCAAATCTATTTCTTCTTTCATGATTGATTATGTAAAAATATGATGGAGAAGTTTTTCTTTCAAGAATGAAACCCAATTTTTTATATAGATTTCCAGTTGACCATCTTCTATCAGCATACGATACGATATTTTTCACATTATGATTTTTAATGAATTTAGATAAAAGTTTTCCTGCACCACCAATTATATTAATTCCTTTCTTACTAGCATATCTTAATAATTCTATTTCTCCTTTTTTAAATCTTGAATATCCAAAAGTCATAACAGCAACTAACTCATTTTCATTATATAATCCATATTTCCATTTACTCATACAATTTCCTTGTATGTGATTTTCTTCTAAAAATAATTTAGATGTTTTTGAATCTATTTCTTTGCAAATAGTCTTTCTTGCTCCAATAGTAGTATTCATTCCAAGTAATCCAGCAATTCTACTTTTAACTATATCTTTCTTTTGATTCCATTCATCTTCAAAAATATGAATAAGTTGATAGCCTTTCTTTTCACATTCTTCTGTTTTTTCTAAATGATATGTTGAATTAACTTTATTTTCATTATGCCAATATAATCCATCCATTTCTATTGCAATTTTTTTGTCTTTTAAAACAATATCTAATTCTTTTCCATTTAAAAGACTTCTATCATTTAAAATTATATTTCCAGGATTTAAACTTTTTATATAATTTTTAAGTTCTTTTTCTGGATAACTTATAGATTTATGGTTATGACAAAAATGACAAATACTATAATCTTTATTTCTAGCCATTCTATCAATAAGAGATCTAACATAAGTAGTTTCATTACCACATATATTACATTTAAATGTTACAGAACGTTTATTTTCATAATCATATTTTAAGAATTCACAATTACATTTTGTGAAATATTCTTTAAATGACTTTTCAGATGCTTGTTGTCGTAATTTTGCTTCTTTTTCAGATATGTATTTACCTGTTAATTTATTTTTATGAGACTCAATATTCTTTAATCTCCAATTTAATAATTCTTCAGGTGTTTTTAAACTAATGGTTTCTGAACGTTTTTTAAGAATATCTGTATCTTTCCAAGCACATTTTTTGCAACAATATACATTATATCCTTTTCCTAAACTAATGAATTTTGTAGGTTTATTACAAATCTTACAATAACCTTCATTATTGTTTAAAAACTTATCATAATAAGTTTTTGTTGTATATTCTTTATGATAATGTTGCAAATGCGTAGTAAATTGCAACATTTTATCAAACTTTTCTCCACATATTCTACATATAATCTTATCTTCCATATTATATTTATATGTTTTAGTTTCTTATACAAAAAATAATGGGGCTATTTTATTGAAAATATGTTAATAAAGTCTTTAAATCTATATCTATTATGACATTATTATCATCTTTTATAGTGACTTTTTCATCACCAAATAGGCATGCGTATTCTTGAGCGAAGAATTGAGGACCAACGTCACGTATCATTCTATTTTTCCAATCTTCATCTCTTCCTTCTACTTCATTCCATTGTACTTTAGCTGGAACGAAAGTATTTAGACCTGCAATAGCTTTTTGCCAAATCTTATAGAAGTGGTTCATACCATGAGGGGTTGAGATTAGAATTAGTCTTGATTCTTTACGAGAAGACTGAGTAGGGAAAACAGACATCATGAAGTCATTAGCATCATTTTCAGGTAAGAATGCAAATTCGTCCACTAGCATGAAGTCAACAGATTTACCACGAATAGAAGATGATGAAGATGCAGCAGCGAATATCTTACTACCATTATCAAATCCTATTGTACCTTTTGACCAACCACCTCTATCAGGATTGATACCTTGTTGTAGCCATAGAGGAAGTTTTAAAATAGCAGAACGAATACGAAGCATAATTTCCAATGCTTGTGATTCCTTGTTTGCTAGAACAGCAATTGTTTTGTCTTTATTGAATAGAGCATACCACAAAATATAAAGAGTAGCTAGTGTTGTTTTACCTGTCTGACGTCCCATCATAATGATACGGTTATTACGTTCAGACTTTTCACCATTAGCATTTACTACATCAGTACCATCTTCATTTTTGAAATAGTACTTACCTGTCAACATTTTTACCAATCTTACTTGATATTCTCTTAATTCGATTGGACGTTCACCTTCACCTGTTAAAATATAGAAATACTTAGAGAAATGAAATATATCAGTTGCACATTTAATATATTCTTGCATCTCATCTGGAGTCATTTCGATGACTTCATTGTGTCCTCTAAGTTCAGCAGTTTTTTGCCACATAAAAAACGAAACCTCCTTTCACTTTTATATAAATATAATAGTACTAACAAACATATATGAGGTTTTATGTCTGATAATTTATTTATAATTTGTAAAATATGTAATAATTCTTATAAAAATGCTAAATCATTTGCTTCACATATAAGAAATGAACATAAATTAAAAATAAAAGATTATTATGATTTATATTTAAAATCAGACAATGATGGAATATGTCATGTATGTGGAAAAAATACAAATTTTGATTCTATATTAAAAGGATATAAAAGATTTTGTTGTAATAAATGTTCAAGAATATCAAATGAAACTAAAGAAAAATATAAAGAAACATGTTTAAAAAAATATGGTGTGACAAGTACAAATAAATTAGAATCAATGAAAGAAAAATCTAAACAAACTTGTTTAGAAAAATATGGTGTTGAATATGCATCGCAATCAGAAAATTTTAAAGAAAACAGTAGAAAAACATGTTTAGAAAAATATGGTGTAGAATATTCATTTCAAAGTGAAAATAATATAGAAAAAACTAAACAAACTTGTTTAGAAAAATATGGTGTAGATCATTATTCAAAATCAATAAATTTTAAAGAAAAATTTAAAAATACATGTCAAGAACGATATGGTGTAGATGCTCCAGCACAATATACAGAAATTTATAATAAATTTAAACAAACTTGTATAGAAAAGTATGGAAAAGAAAATTTTGCACAAACTGATGAATTTAAAGAAAAATTTAAACAGACATGTATAGAAAAATATAATGTTAAAAATCCAATGCAAAATGATACTTTTAAAGATAAATCAAGGCAAACATGTTTAGAAAAGTATAATAATGAAACTTTTTTAGGTTCTGAATTATTTTTAAAAAATATAGAACAATATAATGAAAAAAGAAAATTAACATGTTTAGAAAAATATGGAGTAGACAATCCTTATAAATTAGAAAATGTACAATTAAAAGGTAAACAAACATGTTTAGAAAAATATGGAAAAGAATATTTTGCACAAACAGATGAATTCAAAGAAAAATTTAAAAATACATGTTTAGCAAAATATGGTACATATTTTCCATCTCAAAATCATGATATTTTTATAAAAAGTCGTAGTAAATATACTTACGAAAACATAAAATTTGATAGTAGTTGGGAATTAGCTTATTACATATATTTAAAAGATCATAATATAGATTTTGAATATCAACCAAATATAAAATTTGAATATATTGTAAATGATAATATACATTATTATTTTCCAGATTTTAAAATAAATGATGAAATAATTGAAATTAAAGGTGATCATTTTTTTGATAATAATGGAAATTTCATAAATCCATATAATTTAAATGAAAATTATAAAAATGCATATATGGAAAAATACAAATGCATGATAAATAATAATGTTAAAATTTTAAAAAAGAATGAAATAAGAAATATATTATATTATATAAAAAAGAAATATGGAAAAAATTATTTAAAAAATTTTAAAAATAAAACTACATAAAGAGGTAAACTATGAGAGGTAAACTATGTTAATAAAATGTGGCGAAGAATGGAAAAACTTTGAGAGAATTATTTGTAAGTTATCACCTATTTTGGAAGTTCAATGTGATAATTGCGTAATTAAATGTACACCAGACCATGTATTTAAAGGAATTACAAAACCTGAAATGATGGCTGGAGATTTACAACCAGGTGATATTCTTTATAATGAAGAATTTTGTAAATCACATGTTTTATTTGTAGATTATTTTGGTATTGGTAGAGTGTATACACCATTGAATGTAGATGGTGAGTATTATCAAACTACAAACGGATTGATTAACCACAACTGTTCATTCTTAGGTTCTTCACAGACCTTAATCAATGCTGAAACATTGGAAAAGTTAAGAGAAAAAGAACCAATTAGATATGAACACAATTATGATATTAAGATTTTTGAAGATCCAATTCCTGGTGTAATGTATGTAATGGGATGTGATGTAGGTTCAGGATGTCAAGGTGACTATTCAACTATACAAGTTATTAAGATTTTATCAAGAAATAAGATGGAAGAAGTAGCTTGTTATAGAAACAATGAAGTAAGTCCAGAAGCATTTGCTGTACAAATTAAGTATTTGTCAGATAAATACAATGGAGCTTGGTATATTATTGAAAACCAAGACTCAGGTAAGAAAGTTTGTGAAGAATTGTGGTATAATTTAGAGAATTATAAATTGATTTCTACAGATGGACCAGGTAAACCATTAGGAACTAAGGCAACAAAACGTTCAAAATTGGATGCATGTCTTGAATTGAAGAGATTGATGGATAATGATTTCTTAGAGGTTCATGATTCAGATACGATTAAGGAATTGTCACGTTTTGAAGAACAAGATGTAGGTAATGTATTTAAGGCAGCAAAAGGTAATCATGATGATACTGTATCAGCATTGTATTGGGCAGTATATGCAACAATGCAACCTGAAATTGACTTAGATACATGTCGACCTTCAGATGATAGACCAATTGAAGAATATCCAGTAGATTATATGGTCATGCATAATCAATCAAATGATTTCTGGGGTGATTTCTAATGCAAAAAACAGTTCCATCATTATTGAAAAGCTATATGAAACCTACTATGAATGGAGCAAGTCCAGAATTAGAAAAAAGCACTTGGAAAATAGATATGGCAAATGCTATGACGCTTGCTATTAGTAATTTATTTGATATGGTGCAATTCTCTTGGTCTGGTCAAGTAGTAGGTCCAGGAACTACTTCATATCCAATGGTAGGTGTTGGTGGTGAAGTATTAACACAAGTCATATTTACTTCTATAGATGTTCAAGCGGCATGCACAGGTATGACTTCAGTAATTGCATTATTTACTTTAATTGGAGGTAGATTAGAACAACCTTTATCAGTTAGTTTAGGTTTCAAAGCAGGTAAAATATTGGTTCCATATATTTTGACTCCACAAATATTGAAGTTTACAAGTACTATGGGATCAGTGACAGCAGTATTTGCAAAAGCAGGAGCAGACTGTTGGGCTGAATTAAAAAAGATAGACCCTCAAACTTATGTAGATAAACAAGGTATATTTTATGATGTGCTAGATAAGTATTTAGTTCAAGCATTTTGCAGTTTATTTGGTACAATGGTTATTGGTGGTCCAATTTCATCAGGAGGTGTATTAGCTGGATCTTGTCAAGTTAAAACCGTAGCAACAGTGATAGGTACTCCATGAATTATTGGAAAATTGAATTTAATGATTTGCCTTCATTAGGGCAATATTATAGTCTTGATACTGAAATACGTATTAGAACTATGACGGTTCGTGATGTAAAGTATTTAGCTACATTTAATAAATCAAATGCAATTACTATTACAAATGAATTATTACAAAGATGTCTTAAATTAAAACATCTTAAATTTGAAGATATATTATTAGCAGATAGAGAATATTTGTTATTCTGGTTAAGAACTAATACATTTATTCGTTCATCTGGTTATCAAATAAAAATACCAGAATGTCCAACATGTAAAAATTCTATTGAACAAGAAGTTAAATTGAATTCATTTAAAACTGATTACATTAAATCTAAATCAGATACATGTTTCTTAGATGGATTAAATATAACTATTCCATTAAAACATCCAACTATTAAAGATTTGAAAGATGCACGATTAGTTGAGAATGATGAATTTTTAGATTTAGCTTTGTATATTGATACAGATAACTCATTGCAAGATAAAGCAAGATTTATTATGAATTTACAAGGTATGGACTTTGTGAAATTAAAGTATACAATTGATAACATGAAATGTGGTATGCATAAAACAATACAAGTTAAATGTCCTATATGTGGTGAAATCACAGATGTTAAGCTAATTGTTGCTGATGAAAATATGTTCACACATACTTCTATTAAGGAAATTTTGGAACTAATTACACGTATTGCAAAGTATGCAAATTTGCAGATCACAGATGATTGGCCTTGGATGGAAGTAGAAATTGAACAAGAAATTGTCAACAAGATGATTAAAGATGAAAATGCTGAAACTCAGAAGGAAATTGCAAAGGCAAAGTCACAAACAAACGCTCATACACCTTCCACAAGCAATGTTAAACATCCAAGAATTTAATAAGCACATTAAATATTGGAAAAAAACAAATCCATGGAAAGTGGATTTGTTTTTATTTTCTTATATTTTATCTTAGAAATAAACAATAACATATTGAGAGGATTTTTATGAGTGAAGTAGATTTAGAAAAATTAAAAGTAGATAAGTCAGATGGTTATATTAATAATGCCTATTTGAGAGAGTTAATTCGTAAATACAATGAAATGAATTATCAAGATAATGGGTCATGGTGTGCAGAATATCTAAGCAAGTTAGAGAATTCATATAACACAAATAAGATTAAGAAAGATAAGTATGACCGTTGTAAGAAGTTTATCTTAAATAAAGTCAAGCATATTAATAAGCTAAGAAAAGATTACTATTCAGTTTGGACTCCTGAAGCAAGAAGAAAATATGATAGTGAATTCAATATTGTAAAGGCAAATCTTTGTGAAGCATTTATTAAGATTATTGATGGTCGTGTAATATCATTTAAGTTGGTTGCAAGTAAAGACCCTGAAGATATTAATGATATTAAGCAGAATGCATTGATGACTTTATTTAGATATATTAACCGTTATGATACAGAGGCAAATTCATCAGCATTCGCATATACTACACAGGTAGTGACAAATTCAATTAGAATGGATTTAAAGGAACAGAAGAAGATTGCCTCAAGAGAGATTTCTGGATTGGATTTTTATAACAATATTAATACCTTAGATGACCCTATGGATGGTGAAGGTAATATAGCATACGATTAGTTGCGCAGAAAGCGCTTTCTGGGCTTAAATAAAGAAGAGGATGATAAAACTATCATCCTCTATTATTTTATATTCTGGAGCTATATTAGGTAGGTTTTTTATTTTTCTCCATATAACTCTTATAACCGCTATCAAATTTAGTTTTATCTATGTCACCATTTGCATATAATATATCATAATTAGCGCCTTTACCATCTTTTCTTAGACCATCTTGTAAGTCTTTTCTTGCTGCAATTTCACCCCACTGTGTAGAAGTTAAGCCTCGATATTTTCTTTCATTTTTATTTGCTTTAGAAATACCAGCTTTTTCAAGTTTTTCTTCACTAATTTTAGGTGAAGCTTTAGCTACTTGTGTTGCTTCTTGTTTTGGTTGTTTCTTTTCTTCAGATTTCTGTGGTTCAGGATGAGCAACTTTAGTAGTTTCTTGTTTTGGTTGAGCTTCTTGTTTCTTTTCTACAGGTTTTGTATTGACTGCGACATCTTGAGATTTATTTCTCTGTTCAGCAGCAAGTCTTGCCTTAGCAGCAGCGTCAGCAGCAGATTGACCACCAGTAGATTGAGATGCTGGAGATACAATATCAGCACTTCTTGATTGAGCTATATCTTTATTTGGTGTATAGTCAGTCTTAGCAACTTCTGTTTCTGCAGCAGTTGAGTAGTGAGTATCTTTATTTGCAACTCTTGCATCATGACGTTTTTTAAGACCTTCCCAATCCTTCTGATTGACAATACTTTGAGCAGCTGCTCTTTCAGATTCAGTATAACCTGCTTTATAAGTCTTATCATAACGAAGTTTACCATTATCTAATTGACCTCTCATCATTCTATATGCAAGTTCATCAATTCTATCATTACCAGATAGTTTACTCAAATCTACAGGATTTGTAGCAGCGGTTTCTTTAGTTTTCTTTGCACCAGTTCCTTCATTTGCCTTATTATTAACATTATCCAATACAATTTGTTGGTCATCACTTTCGGGTGCTTTAACAGCAGGAGTCTGAACTTGTTCAGTCTTAGGAGTCTGTTTAGATTCAGATTTCTGAGATTCAACATTATCTAATACAATATCTTTGTCATTATTTGTTTCTTGTTTATCTGCAGCAGGAGTCTGAACTTGTTCAGTCTTAGGAGTCTGTTTAGATTCAGATTTCTG
>JBJFGR010000007.1:0-10937 GCA_051892875.1 Succinivibrionaceae bacterium | reverse complement strand
AGATTCAAGTGTTTTAGCTGCAGCTTGTTCAGACGTTTGCTGATTGCTACGATCTTGTTGTGTATTTGAATTAGCATCTTCAGGTTTCATTGCAGGTTTATTATAATCTTGAGCAATGTCTTGAGATAAACTTGTAGCTGGAGCTGCATTTTGTGTAGTATCAGTAATATCAGGAACATTAGAACTATTTGGATCAATATCACAAGCTTGTTCATTAGCATACATGAATGAGAATGTTAATGAAAGTGTTGTAAGTGCATCATTAGAATAGTCTAATTGATAATTTTCATATTTGACTAATTTCAAATATCTATAAGTATAACGATATATTATTTTATTAAAGTTATTATCATAAACATCTACGAGTATTTCATAGATATTATTTTCTTTATAATACCATTTATCATCAGAGAAATCAAATAGGTATTGCATAGCATGTGATAATAACTTAGATATAGAGAAATTTGTATCTTCATTAAAAGTAAAAGATACATCATCTACTTCCCATTCAGGAATTACAAATGCCCATCCATTATTACCAAAGTTTTGAATTTCTTTTTTGTATTTCACAACAGGAGGTTGAAACTGAGTACAACTTCTTAAGACAGTGTAGTCACTGTCTGTTTTATTCCATTTAATACTGACAATAAAAGTGTCAGGTAATTTTATGGATATATCATGTGAAAATACAGATAAACTCATTATACATTAACCTTATTATTTTTATTAGCTTGTGCTATATCAATATTTTTATCATTATTCTTATTATAACTTGAAGTACCATTTGCATTAAATTGATATATTTTACCTCCATTATCTTTAATGAATTCAGATTCCCATGCAATATCTTGAGCAGTCATAATAGAACATCCTTCAGTTGCTTTAGATTTAGATAAGTGCTTTCTAATCTCCAAATCATCTTGAGCAGTATTAGTTCCTGCTGCTTTTTTCTTTTCATATTCAAGTACTTTTATATCATTCTCTTTATAATTTACGTGAGAATGAATACCATAAGTGCCTTGATTTTCACGTCCAGTATTACCATTACCTTCATCAATTAGGTTTTTACTATAAGTTGAATAATTCAAATAGTCCCAGTGACCTTGAGAAGCTTTCATAGTACTTCCAGATGTATCTTTATGAGAATTTTCCCATGCTTTAATTTTTTCTTCTGAAACACCGTGACCTTTAATTGCATCTCTTACATTTTTATATTTACCTGATGCAACTTCTTGAGAAATAACATCAACATCAAGTCCAAATGATTTAATACCATTAATAGCATTGTTTTGTCTTGATTTATGTTTACCACCTTTACCTGTTTCTTCTGAAATAACATAAACACCTTCAGTTGCTTCACCTGCTCCTTTTGTTGGATCATCAACAGCAGTATATGCATTATATTCTTTTACTATCTGACCATTCTTAACAGCATACTTTGTATTAGAAGCAATATCAAAGAAAATGAATGCATCTTTATTTTCATCAAAGTCTTTGTATTTTGCTTTCATTTTACTAATGTATTCATTATATTCATTTAAAGCATGACCAGATAATCTTTGAGCAAGAGCACCACCAGCTTGTTGTGGTATAGTACCTGTTTGCTTTTCACCTGGCTTTTCACCTGGCTTTTCATCACCATTTCCTTGTTCAGGATGTTGAATAGCATAATTCATTTCTTTTCTAGCATCTTCCATTTCTTTTGCTTTATCTGCTAATAAACCCATTTCAGCATTAAACGCTTCTTCTAATTCTTCATCAGAATATCCTTCATTTTCCAAAGAAATTTGAAGTGCAGCGTTAATAAATGCCATTTCTCTTTTATCTAAACCATCACCTGTTTCAATGTCATAAATTAACATCATCTTTTCTGTTTGAGAAAGATTGTCAAACTTTTTACGCATAGCGGCTTTTTCTTCATCTGTCATCATACTAAAATCACGATTTGTACCAAACATCTGTTGATTACAATAACGTTTAAATGCATCATTTTCATAATCTGCTTTTTGTTTATCTGTAAATTGATTATATGCATTAGCTAGATATTCAGCAATACTATCATCGAATGCTTTCTTTTTCTCATCGTATATTTTTTCTTTTTCTTTAGCTTTAGTATTTGTTTCAGTTGCCGTAAATACCTTCATTGCCTTTTGACCTGCCTCTATACGTTGTCTTGTTAATTCAGCATTTGCTTCAGCATTTTTCTCTAGTTCAGTTTCTTCATCTTTTAATGAACCTAAGAATTTCTGCCATTCACTTTCAGCACTACCTTCATCAACAGATGAACCAATTACATTCATATCTTGAACCATATCCACAACTGGTGAATATATTGGCAAGTTATATAAATCATATTCATCTTTTGTAATATCTCTTGAAGAACGAACAATATAAGTAGCAGTGATAGTCATATTAGATGGACTACCAGAATTTTGCCATTGTGGTGCACTATAACTAAATAATGTTATAGTATATTTTGTTCTTTTAATTACATTACGTAGAGTATCATCGTATTCAGTGACTATTATATCTTCTGTATTTGGAAGATTTGGCCAATTATAATTATTAGTCAAATAGTCTAATACTTTCATTGTATCTGTTTCAACAAATGTTATTTCTAATTCTTGATCACCAAATTCAAAAAATGGTAGAACGAATTGGGTCTGACCAAATCGTTTTTTACCATCTGAAGCATTTATAGAAATAGAAGGTAGTTTTATATCTTGAACTAATCTATATAAAGAAGGATTAGAAAGAAAATCTACCTTAAATCTAAAACTAAAATGTGGTTTGAATGTTTCGTAATATGTATAAACAGATAATCCCATACTTTATTTATTGTCATAACAGTAAACAGTAGAAAATTGGGATTTTTCTTCTTTAATATATTTGAAATGTTCTGAATCTGATCTAAAAATATCATCACAAAGTTTATCTAAGCCATAACAATCTGATGGAAGATACCAATATATCTTAATCATATCAAAATACTTTTGTCTTAGATTACTCATGTGTTCTTTAAAGAACAATGTATATTCATTCAATTGATGAGCTGTATCATCGTAATTCAATTTAACATTTTTATTATTTTTATCAACTGTTATTCTAATCATATTCACCTTAACATTTTACATTTGTGTTTCCAATAAAATGCGGTGCCCCTGTAACGATACACGCGGGCAAATTATTGACTAATTGTTTTGCCGCATTTTTACCTAATTCAACTTGTAGACCATCTACTTTTGTAGTTCCAATAGATGTGACTTCAGTATCACCATTAGAATTGATTTTACAATTTCCATTAACATTTATTACTAAGTCACCATTATTTCCTTCTTCATCTACACCAGTATCTATTTGAATTTCACCATTACCTTTGAATATCAATGATGCACCTGTTCTATGTAATAAAGTCATTTCACCAGTTTTTCTATTCAAAGTCATGTAATCACCTTGATCAGTTTGAAAGATGATCATCGTATGTGGATAATCTTCATTTTGAACTGCAACACCACTATTTATACTTTCTTTATTGAAAGATAACTTATCATAAATTGGTTTATGAATATCACCTTGGTCAAAATAACCTGAAACTAATGTTCCATTTTCTGGAACAATGAAATTACCTGCTTTAGAACCGATGAATAAAATATCTGGAATTGCCCAAGGAATACCATCTTTTGGAAGATCATCATAGAAGTTAAAGATTTGTACTTGAACACGACCTAATTTTTCTGGGTCATTATTGTTAATTACTTTACCTTCCCATCTACCTTCATATTTAATATCTGTGCTATCATTGATATTAGCCATATCATTGAATAACTCAGGATAATTATCTTTTATATTATCTAATTTCAATTCACTCATTATCTACTCTTCTTTGATGTGTTAGTTGCTTGTTCAGTTATATTATCATAAGATGTATAACCTTGTTCAGAAGTACCATCAGAAACACCTTGAATAACTATGGTATAATTTGTATTTGGTGCCCATACATGTGTTAGACCACTTACAATAAAATCACCAGATAAAATTGGGTTTTGATGTTGAGTATCTGCTGCATCTACATGTATCTTTTCACCTAGATTTATATATGATACTGCTCTCTTTTTATCTTCATTTGATACTTGAATATCATTTTGTTTAGTATCATTCTGTTCATTCATATCTAATGAAATATAACAGAAATGAGTAAAGAATGAATTACGAATATTCTTATGATGTAATGGTGCTACATTATAATACTCATGTAATTCTTTAAAATAAATTCCACAATATTGTCTTTTATTCAATAAATTTATTGATTTTGGAGATTTATTAGATACATTAGCCATGTGTAATTGATTACCATTATATTCATATTGTCTATATGAATTTTCTTGTTCATCTTGAATCTTTTGTGGCTTTTGTTTTTCAGTATCTAAATCTGATTTATTATATGGATTGTATTGTGACATTTGAACATTACATCCATCATCAAATGCTTTATAAGGAACATCATAGAATAAAATATTCTGATATGGTTTAACAACTACATCATTTTTATTTTCTTCTAAGTTCTTTTGTTTCATTTTGATGAAATTCTTTTCATAAACATAAGAGTATTTGATACCTTGTGTTTTTAATCTCTGTAATGAGTCATATACAAATTTACCATTTTTATTGATATACATCATTGGTAAATCATTTTCACAAAGCCAAGCATGGTCCATAATATGCTTAGCAAACTTAGCATAAGTTAATGTTTTATTTAGCCATAACATCTTATCTGTTGGATCTGTTGCACAAAGATAAGTAAATTTTAATGATGTTTGACCAATAATTTCATCTAATACTTCTTTAGATGTTTTCTTATAACCTTTTAACATAGCTGTAATTTCTGTTTCAGGCCATGAACATACTTGGTTAATATACTTTTCACAATTATAAATGCAAGACAATTCATAAATGTATTTTACTGATTCTGAATCAATGTAATAGTTAATACCTTCCAAAGTAAAGAAACAATCAATATATGGAGGGACTAACATATCAGGATTACCATTTTTTGGAGTAATTCTTAATCTGATATTATTACCTGCTCTGAATGCAAATGTATTTGCCCATTCACCAGTATCAAAAAGCTTAATTGTTAATTTAGGTAAAGTACCAAATATAGTTTCAGTAAGACGTATTTCTACAATACTATCTTGTTCTATAGATTGACCTAATTCTTGTTTATTCTTAATGTTCTCATCAGAAGTAGCACCATAATATAGCTCAATAATATCAGTCTGCTGAGAAGCGGCTGATGACTGAGATTCCATTAACTGTGATGATACGTTTTTCTTACCCATATTACAAACTTAATTCAATACTTTTGTTTTGTTTGCCCCATGTACCTAATTTTAATTGCTTTACTATTGACCATGCATCTTCTGCATCTTCTGGAGCTTTGAAGATAGCAAATCCATTATCATTTGTGACTACTAACCAATCTGTCTTTTGTAGCTTTAAATATGTATAACAATGCATTGCTGCAACTACATAATATAAATCTTCTTTTTCTTTATATAACTGAGCAAACATTTTTGTTATTGTATGTGACTCAGGTTCTATATTTTGACAAATATTTATTACTTTATCAATTAATTCAGGTTGTTCTTTTAATTTACCATCTATCATTTTACAGAATTCTCTATCAAAAGAACCTTTACTATTTTCTACTATATCAAATAGACTACAAATAGAATACATTACATTATCATTCATTTCTTTGTATTTTAATTTATCTTTACCTTCTCCAGCAAAAGATGAACGATTACCTTTAAATTCAATCTTTTCATGTGTAGATGTGTCTATTAAATCACCTGACTCATTATTGATAGCAATATTCTTAAAGCATGATACGAATAAGAATTCGCCTTGACCAATAGCAGGTCGATGTGTAGTAATAGCAAGAGCGTCAGTAATATATCCTGGTCTTAGATATTCAGATAACTTAGCTATATTTAGGAATTTAGACCATGCTGTTTTACTATAAGTTTCTAATCTAAACTTATTTTGTTCTAGATGATCAATAATATCTGAAATAGATGCGATAGAATATGCTTTTAATTCTTTAGCATGTTCTCTGACTAATTCATCACCATATTTGCCAAGTTTTCCGTTCCAATAATTTTTTAGTTTATTATATAATTCGCTCATATTATATTTATATGATGTATAATATATATCTTATAATACAACGGAGGATAAAATGAGTTACGACGACGAATATACAGATTATGAGAATAATGTAGTCAAAATTGTAAGAAATAAATTTAGAAAGAATATACCTAATAATTCTGAGATATTTGACCAAATATTCACATACTGGAAAGAAGATATTGAAGAAAATGAATGCGCTGAATTTATAGTTGATGAATTAGATAGACTTAATGAAGAATGTAATGATTTCATTGATGAAGATGACGATTTCAAAGAATTGTCATTTTAATGATATTTAACAGAGATGAACATTAAAAAAGAGAGCGAAAAGCTCTCTTTTTTATTTTATATATCCATAATTTCTTTTTAAATAAAATAATAGAATCTTTGTTACATATTTTAGTAAAAATGGGTTTCCAACAAAAAATATGTTTATTATATTTATAACATAATTTTAACAATAAGGAAAAACTAATGCAAGCATACGATGAATATCAGGAAGACGTAAATCATCTTATTAGAGAGATTTGGAGTTTGCGTAAAGCAAACAAGAATAAAGAAGCAGACCTCAAGAAACTAGAATTGATTTACAAGAAAATAGAATATAATCAGTCACATATTGATTTGGCAAATAGTCAGAATCGCAGTCCACATGCCTCTTATGTAAAGAATTTGAATGCGGCTTTATCTGAAATTGCTGACTATAGAGATTATCTATACGAAAAGTATCAATATGAAGAATAAAATTTTTAAACAATAATATTTAAGGAATAAAATAATGAAGGTAATTACTACTACAGGAAAGAACTTTATCGTTAAGGTTCGTTATAATGATGACTATCATACGGCTGAAAAGACAGATGAATTTGGTCGTGTTTGGTATACAGATTGGAATGAAAAGACAACTGAAGTTGCAATCTATGAATATACTAAGAATAAGTGGGAAACAAAGGTAATCGTAAAGGGAATTGCACATTGTTCTTATAAGGACGCATTCTCTAAGAAGATTGGTAAGAAGTTGGCATATACTTATGCTCTAGCTAAGATGTTAGAAAACAATCTAATTACTCAGGCAGAACATGATGAAATGTCAATTTTTGATTTGAACTCAAATGAATTCAAGGTTAAAATAAAGAAGGCTTAATAAATGCATATTATTATTGATGGATGTGATGGATGTGGAAAGACCACATTGGTTGATAGATTAGTTAAAGAATATAAGCTAGACAAAGTAGTCATGACTAGAGAAGGTTGGAAAGATGTTCAATCTTATGAACAAAAGTGCTTACTTGACAATGTTGTTTCAGACAGATCATTCATCAGTGAATATGTATACTCTAACGTTTACGCTAGAGAATCAAAAATAAATCCTCAAGTATTTGTTAATTTATTTAAGAAATACACATCAAGTCAGATAAATCCATGGTTGATTATTATATTAAATGGCTCTGTAGATACAATTATGGAACGAGTTAATAAACGTGGAACTGATGAAGAAATTCGTATTGATGTAGAAAATAAGGTTGAACGTTATGAAAATGTAGGTAAAAGACTTCAATTAATGGATAATAAGCATGTATTGTATCTAGATACAACCTATTTATCTGAACTTGGTGTTTTTAATAAAGTAAAAGGTTTTATTGATGATTATTTCAAATTCGATGACTAGTATCTTTGAAGATGTTATCAGAGAAATCTATGATAAAGGTCAACAGAGAGGTGGAAAAGGTCCATTAGAAATCTGTAATTTTGGTTTCCAATTGACTGATGTGAATAATAATATACCATTATTTCATTCTGTAGATATTGGATATTTGTTAGCTGAAGAAATATGGTTTAATTTACAAGATGAAAAGCTAGAATTTATCAATTATTTTAAGGCTCCAGGCTTTCAGAGAAAATCAGAAGATGGTATTTATTCGAATTCTGCTTATGGTCATATAGTTCATCAAAGATATGGATTTGACCAAGAAAAACAAGTCATTGATATTTTGAAGAAAGATCCAACATCTCGTAGAGCAGTTATAAATTTTAATGTTCCAAATCCACATAGAGGAACATGTTTTGATGAGATTTGTACATTTAATTTGTCATTCTATATTTTGGATGGTAAATTGAATTGCACAGCATGTATGAGAAGTAATGATATTATTGGATGCATGCCTTATGATGTATTTTACTTTACATCAATTCAAAAGAGAATTGCAAATGAATTGAATATTCCAACAGGATATTATCAGCATTTTGCTATCTCAGCTCATTGTTATTTCAAACAATATAAAGCTGAAATCTTAGAAGCAATACAAAATCCACGTTTACCAATGTTAATCGATGAAAAGAAATTATTGACAAAATCATCAGATCTTTATACACAAATAAAAAATTTGAAACATAATATTGTTGATGATATGCCAGATGATAAAAAATTGTTATATTTAAAAAACAATAACAAGAAGATGTATAATCTTGCTGTTGTCGAAGGTATTGTAAAAGTATCAAATTAAAGGAAAATCATGAATAAAGAAAAAATTTATATTGGTATTTCATTAGGTTTTAATAGTTCTGCCGCAATCTTTAAGGCAGGTAGTGGAGTTCTTTGTGCTGTTTCTCAAGAACGTTTAAACAGACAGAAGAATACAAAGCAACTTCCTTTGGATGCTATTAAAGCATGTATTATTGAAGCAGAAAATAAGTTAGGTCATCCAATTATTGTAGATGAATTGGTTTATTCTCACTATGAAGGATTGTCTGAAGCATATCTATTGAAGAATATTCCAGATTCGTGGAGACCACAACTAGAACAGTATTTTAAAAAAGCAAAGAATGTAAGCACTGACCCATTGGTTCAGGCAGAATATGCATTTTCTCAGTTCTTGAATTTGTATATTAGAATGCAGACAAATACACGTGTTCTAAATCCTGTATTAAAGAGAGTAGAACACCACACAGCACACGTTTTCTCTGCATTCCCAGTTTATTGGAATGAATATCCATGCACAGTTAAGCGTTTCTATACAATGACTGCTGATGGATTTGGTGATGGTTATTCAGGACGTATTTCTCTATTTAATGGAATTAATGAAAGTTATCCAATTTCTCAAATTAGAGTTATTGATAGTCCAGCTTTGATTTATCAGTTCTTTACAGGTGCTCTACAGTTTAAGGAACACCAACATGAAGGTAAGGTGACTGGATTGGCTGCACATTGTGAAAAGAATCCTAAGAAAGCAATGGAAGTTTATCATGACTTATTGAAGACATTGACTGGTAAGGATGAATTAGGTGAAGCTATTAATGTTTATAAGACAGAAACATTGAATGGTAAGACATTTAACTATTCAACATCTGGTTTCTGGGTTGATGAAAATCTATTATTGCCATTGACAGATGAACAGAAGGAAATGGTAAAGACATCAACTATTATTGACTTTGAACGTTTCTTAAGATTAAAGAATACTGTCTATAAATTTGTTCAGGATCGTTTAGGAAACAATTATAATAAAGATGATATTCTTGATATGTTGAATCATAACAAGGAAATTCCATCTGATATGAAGTATACACCATGGGAATTGGCATACGCAGTTCAGATCTTTGCAGAAAAGGTAATTCTAAATTGGTTGTCTGCAACAGATTTTGAAGATGGAGCTGTATTGTATACTGCAGGTGGCTTGGTTGCTAATGTTAAGTTGAATCAGCGTATTAAAGATACAGGAAAGTTTGATGCAGTCTTTGTATCTCCTCCAATGGGCGATGAAGGTACTGCAATTGGTTGTGCATTCTATCGTTATATTGAAGATTTGAAGGCAACTGATAGTGTTCATGATAGTGTTGCATTGAAGTATGTTGGTCCAAATATCATTATCAATGGTGGTACTAATATTAACAACACTGGATATTTGATTGACCAGGTTGTAGATGATGCAATTAAGGAAAAAGATCTAGAAATTAGATATTGTCCTGATAAACATGAATTGATTGATATTGTCACTGATTTATTGGCAGATAATAAGATTGTTCATTGGTGTCAAGGTAATGAAGAATTTGGTCCACGTGCTTTGATGAATCATAGTACTTTGTATACAGCACAAGATCCAAATGGTACTCATACATTGAATCAAGCAATGGGACGTTCTGAATATATGCCATATTGTCCAGTATGTAAGAATACTTCAGCAGATGAATTATTCAATAACTGGAAGGTTGGTGAAGCTTCTTGCAGATTTATGGCAATGACTATGGATTGTAAGAAGAGTGTAAAGGAAAAGTATCGTGGTGGTGTTCACGTAGATAACACTGCACGTGCACAGTTCATTTACGAAAATGATGAATTTACAAAAGATGCATGGGAAATTTTGGATAAGTATGAAAAGAAGACTGGTAATAAGATGTTAATTAATACTTCTTTCAATATTCATAATTCACCAACATGTAATTTGGCAAATGACTGTTGGGACTCATGGATCAAGTCTGGCCGAGTAGGTGCGGCATTAGTAATTGGAAATTATATTTTTATCAATAAGTAATTTTCTTTATTTAATGATAAAAGCCTACTCGCAAGAGTAGGTTTTTATTTTTACTGCAAATTTTAAAAAATTCGTTATATGAAGCTGTCACTATCTTTAAGGATAGGACTTTCCAGCGTGACAAGTGGCATGCCACTTGTTATGACTGGTTCCTGCTCAAGTGAACTATTGTTCACAGTATCAACAGGCTTAAGTGATTTATCACTTCCTGACCTTCCA
>JBJFGR010000006.1:0-25460 GCA_051892875.1 Succinivibrionaceae bacterium | reverse complement strand
AGTGCGATAGTCAGAATTGATACTAAATACACACTTTATATTACACCCTCGAAATGTAAGTTTAAACTTGTAACAGGCTGAATGTTATTAGAATCGAGGTTTTGAGATTTATTTTCAGATGTGTTTAAGTCATCTTGTGTTGTTGATGAGTTTTGATTTTCATTTTTTGAAAATGAATTTTCAGAAGAGACATCATTAATTTTACTATTATTTTCTTCAGATTCAAAGTCTGGTATACCATGCAACGTTGGTCCCTGAATATGAGTTTTTCTTGCAGCAAATTTTATATTATGTTTTGTTGCGGTAGTTGTAGGATTATCATCTTTCACATCGGTTGTATCTCTGCTATCAGAAGATAATGATAGAGCAGGAGATTTTTTGATATCAGGTAATAATAAATTTTCTAAAGTTGGATACTTAAAATTAAAGTTGTTATCAATAAGTTTTTGAGGGTGTACATTTTGACCTGCAAGAATAGCTACTGCGGATTCTCCCTCTACCATTTTAAATACCCACTCAGGCAAATGGTATTTTAATTTTTTGTTAAAACTCTGAGCTAGTATACTACAAAACTGTTTATGAGTTAATGATTGTGGAGCACAAACATTAACAGCCCCTTTGATATTTTTATTGTGTATTGAAAACAAAATTATTTGAATAACATCTTCGATGCTGATCCAAGGCATATATTGTTTACCATCACCTATATAGAAGGTAAATCCCTTTTTATAAAAAGACGCTAACCTTTTATAAATACCACCATTATTACCAATGATATTTCCAAATCGTAAAATTATTAAACGAGAAGTAGTTGTTTTGCAACCTTGGTAAGCACTGTTTTCCCAATCTAAAGCTAAATTTGCTATAAAATTTCCACCAAGCATTGGAGAGATTTCTGTTACTTTGTTAGGTGATGGTGTATATATACCTGTTGCTGAAGCTGTTATAAATACTTCTGGCATGTAATTGATTTCTTTGAGTTTCTTGCAAAGATTTGCAGTATAAAAAATTCTAGAATCCCATAAATCTTTAGGTGAATGCATTTTAAAAGCGGAACTCATAATAGGAGAACCTGCCAAATTTAACACAACATCAGGCTTCTGCATATTTGTAGAAATTTCAGTTGTTATTAAGCAGTCCGACAAATTACCGTATAATTTTTTTGCTCTAGGTAATCTTTGGGTCAGAAGTGTTAAAGTAATATCTTTTTGGTTTTTGGTTATATATTCAATAAAATTTCTAGCTACAAAACCTGTTGCACCTGTTATTAATATATTCATAATAGCATTTTATATTTTGAAAATTATTTAAATTTAAAATTTTTATACTTTTTTAAGTAATTATTTTGGTTCATTAGTTCTATTATCTTTACTTTAAATAAAAATTTATGATATTGCAAAATATTGATTCTTATACTGTGGACTAGAACACAGATGTAAAAAAAAGTGGTAACTATTGTTACCACTTTATAAATTGTTTTTACATATTACTTATTTGCATCAGCTTGGCTTGCCTGAATTGCAGTTATAGCAATTGTGTAAACAATATCATCTACTAAAGCACCACGAGACAGGTCATTTACAGGCTTTCTCATACCTTGTAACATAGGTCCTATAGAAACAAGATTTGCAGAACGCTGTACAGCTTTATAAGTAGTGTTACCTGTATTTAGGTCAGGGAATATAAATACAGTTGCTTTACCAGCTACTGGGGAATTTGGAGCTTTGGAAGCTGCAACATTTGCCATAATAGCAGCGTCATATTGTAGAGGACCATCAATAACAAGGTCAGGACGCTTTTCCTTTGCAATTTGAGTTGCTTCGCGTACTTTATCTACATCAGCACCTTTACCTGAATTACCAGTAGAGTATGAAATCATTGCAACTCTAGGATCGATACCGAAAGCTTTTGCAGTATCAGATGATTGAATTGCGATATCTGCTAATTCAGCAGCTGTAGGGTCTGGATTTACTGCACAGTCACCATATACTAGAACTTGATCTGGAAGTAGCATAAAGAATATTGATGAAACTAATGAAGCACCAGGAGCAGTTTTTAAAATTTGGAATGGTGGACGAATAGTGTTTGCTGTAGTATGAACAGCACCTGATACTAATCCATCTACTTCTCCTCTTTCAATCATCATGGTTCCAAGATAAACGTTATCTTCAAGTAATTCACGAGCTGCTTCTGGAGTAACACCTTTCTTAGAACGTAGTTCAACCAAACGTGCTACATAGTTTTCACGTGAAGCTGAAGGGTCGATAATTTCAACACCATCATTTAGTGTTACACCTTCTTGTGAAGCTATACGTTTGATTTCATCAGGATTACCTAACAATACAGGAGTTGCGATGCCTCTTTCGGCACAAATAGCAGCAGCTTTAATAGTGCGAGGTTCATTACCTTCTGGTAATACAATACGTTTATTAGCCGCACGAGCCATTTCAGTTAATTTATATCTAAACGCTGCTGGACTTAATAATCTAGTGTGAGCAGTTGTATCTGATAATGACTTTAACCATTCTTGATCGATATTGCTTGCTACGTAATCGGCAATTTCATTAATTCTTTCTGAGTCATCAGAAGGGATTTCAATATTGAAATGTTGTAAGTCTAAAGCTGTGTGCCATGTATGTGCTTCAGTTTGTAGTACAGGAAGACCTGTTGCAAAAGCTTGTTCACATAATTTAGCTACATCAGGATTTAATTCATAATCACCTGTTAATAATAGAGCACCGATTTTGGTACCATTCATAGCTGCTAAAGCGATAGAGATAATAATATCTGAACGATCTGCTGAAGTAACTAATAATGAATTTGGTTTTATGTAAGAAACCATGTTTTGAACATCGCGAGCACAGAATATTACTTCGTTTAAGCGACGAGAATGCATTTCACCTTCATTAATAACTTTTGCTTGAAGGAAAGCTGCCAAATCACTTGCTCTAGCTTGATTTAATTTTGTATTCCATGGAATGGTTGCAATTAATTTTGTAATATTTCCTAAATCAAAAGTTGTAGCTTGAGTTGGTGTTCCAAGTTCTGCAACTGTAGGAATACCTCTAGCATCAATACATGCTCCAACTTTATTGATAATACATCCTAAAATACGCTTATGAGTTGTTTCGCTGAAACTACGTACAGATAATTCAACTCTTTCTTTTAATTCATTTGGTGTGTTTGTTCCCGGTTGAGTAACTAAGATAATATCAGCATCTATACCACTTGCTATTTGAGCATTTAATTGGTTGGCAAAAGGGTGCTTTTCAATAGGAACCAAACCTTCTACTATAATAACATCCGCGCCACTTTGTTTTACATGGTTTTCAAAGTTTGCGATTATTTCTTCTAAGAGTGTAGAAGTGTCACCAGTGCTTACTAATGATTCCATATGAGCTGCTTCTAATGGTTCAGGTAATTCTAAACCGCTACCAATTTTTACAGCAGCTGTACTTGCTTCAGGTCCAATGTATGAAGATTTTGGTTGAGCTACAGGTTTGAAGAAACTAACTTTAACACCTTCACGTGCAAAAGCTCTAACAAGACCTAAGCTAATAGATGTAACGCCAACACCAGTTCCAACTGGGATAAGCATAATAGTGTGTGCCACTTAAAGATCCCCTTTCTGCTTTGCAGAATCTGTTTAAAATTCTAAAATATGAATTCCTATATGCTTTTGCATCATAATAACAGTATTATTATTTAGCAAAAAACTTATGTTAAAAATTTTTTTTCTTAACATAAGTTGTATTTTACTATTTACGAATAATTCAAGCAAATAAAACATTCATTAACAATAATTTTGATGAGTTGTATAATTGATAAAACATAGAATATATAAATATATAGAGGATAAATTATTTGTTAGGTATTAAAAGTTTTATAAATGGAATTAAATATGCTAAATCTTGGCCTCAAATAAAGATTTTGAATAACGTATTTAAAGAGGGGTGGTTGATTGTATTTTTATCTTTTCATAAAAAAGTGGCTCCACCTTTGTTAGCTCTATTTGTGATTTGGTATTTTATTTTTTTTATTCATTTACGATATGAATTCAGTATGTTAATGGTACCATCATTATTTTGTATTATTGCATTTGTTTTTTTATTTCCTATATGTAGTTATTATTATTTAGGAGTAAGATCGCAACAATCTTTACCTCCAAAAATGAAAGAATGGTATTGCTATATAGTACAACGATTAGGGTATCAACCAAAAACAGATGTCAATTATTTTGAGTTAATGAAAGTTTTAAAGATAGCTTCAGCTGATAAACAAATGATGTCAGATATATTAGATAGAATGTAAAAAAATCAGGTATATTTTAAAATATACCTGATTTGCGTTATACAAAATTAAAAATCATAATCATAACTATCAATAATGGAATAATGAATCTAATTAGAAAGTAATATAACTTAAACCATATAAATCTATACATATGACCACTTGTTAATTCGTCAATCACATCATCTCGTTTTAAATACCAACCCACAAAAATTGCTCCGCCAAGACCTGTTAATGGTAAAACTATTTTTGCTGTTACATAGTCAAGAAAATCAAAGAAAATCATTCCGAACAAAGTAAAATCTTTTAGTGGTCCAAAAGATAGAGCTGACAATGAACCAATAACTATTGTGAATAAACCTATAATAGTAGCAGCAAGTTTTCTAGAAATTTTTAAATGTTCATGCACATAAGCTGTAGCAACTTCATATAAGAATATTGAAGAAGTGATAGCTGCTACAAATAGTATAAGATAGAAAGATAAAGGAATAATATAATTTAAAATAGGATAGGCGTTTAATGATTGATTAAAAACATTAGGCAGAGATACAAAAACTAAGGATGCTCCTGCAGAAGGTTGTAACCCTGGAACGGAGAATACAGCAGGGAAAATAATCATACCTGCCATAATTGCAGCTAGAGTATCTAAAAAACCCACTTGAAATGTCATATTTGGCAAGTTGACATCTTTTCTGATATAAGAGGCGTAAGTAATAATTCCCATACCTATAGAACAAGAATAAAAACATTGTCCTAAAGCTGAAAGACAAATTTTTGAATTTATTGCCTCAAAGTCTAATTTAAATAAAAATTCAAGACCTTGTTTAGTTCCTGTCATTGTTGATAGAGAAACGATCATCATACCAACCATTATAAAAAATAAAGAGGGCATTAATAATTTGGATAATCTTTCAATACCTCGTTCAACTCCTAAAACGATTACTAAAAACATCATAATAACAACAATACAGGCATATGATAAAGGTCCAGATCCACCGCTTAAGAAATTGCTAAAGAAGTTATTATAAATAGAAGGTTCTTTAATTGCTACTTCGCCTAATTTCATAAAAGTTCCGTCAATAGCATTGCACAAATAGTACAAAACCCAACCAACAACAACGTTGTAATATGTTAAGATTATTGCGGCTACAGCAACGGAGCAAATGCCTATAACATTCCAATGTGTATTTGGAGCTAAAACCCCAAAAGCATTGCCGACATTTGCTCGAGCTCTTCTACCAATAACAAATTCTGATAAAAGAAGAGGCATTCCAAAGAATAGAATGATTATTAAATATATTAAAATAAAAGCTGATCCTCCATTATTACCAGCTTCTGTAGAAAATCTCCAAATATTACCTAATCCAATTGCGGAACCTGCAGCAGCTAACATTCCACCAAGTTTTGAACTAAATCCAGATCTTTTGTTTTCATTCTGTGACATTTTTAAACCTTTATTCCTTTAATTCATAATGGTGAATTATATGCAATGCTCTGTATTCATACAAGAATGATTTTACAATTAAGTGATTTATAAAATAAAAAAGCCTTGAAATTCAAGGCTAAATAGATAGGATTTGGATATAGTGTGTCACATTTTAATCATCCGTGACACAAGGACTAATGATGAATGATAAACTTGAGAGAAGTGGAGAGGTATTAGCCCACTCCCCTCGAAAAACCTTGTAACTTTTCAGTTTATTACTTAACGTAACTGAAAAAATATGACTTAGTTGCTGGTGGAAATGGCAATCTAGTCTGACTAACTTTTAAAAATAACTTCTTCATAATTTTTTCTCTTTCTCAATATAACTGTGTTTTGTTAAATCTTATGTTCTTTCTTATTTTTGGTAATCTTTTTATTGTTGTTATTTTAACATTTAATAAACAGATTACTTAACATAGTTGAAGTGGTATTCTTTTGTTACTGGAGCGTAAACATTTGAAACTTCAACATTCTTTAAAAATAACTTCTTTAATGCTTTCATGATTTTTCTCCCAAAATTTCTAAAACTTTTTTAAATTTACTTGTGATTGTCTTCACATTTTTAATGTTATCACATTTTTTTATAAAAACAAGTATTTTTTGAAAATTTACTACATATTTATGTAATGAAAATATTTTCATGAGTAAAATTTTGTTTGAAAATATTTTCAAAAAGTGGTTTTTTGAGATTGTTATCTTGTTTTTTATAAAAAATAATCTATTTTTGTGTAATAAATCAATTTTTGTTAATGAAAATTTATTACATTTTTATAAAAATCAATTTCAAAAAATATAAAACAAGGTCACATTGCTACATTATTGGTTATATAGTATAGTTGTATAAGCATTATTTTAGTATTTGCATTACCTCAGGAGTTTTAAATTGGAAAGTGGTATAAGTGATTCATCAAAGATTATAGGAAGAATACATTCAATAGAAACAGGGGGAACTGTTGATGGTCCAGGTATTCGCTATATAGTTTTTTTTCAAGGTTGTCAGTTCAAGTGTATATATTGTCATAATAGAGATACATGGGATTTTAAGTCTGGGAAGGAGGTTACTGTAGATGAACTAATGTCGGAGATAAAAAGTTACGCACCTTTTTTTAGATCAAGTGGCGGTGGTGTTACAGCATCAGGAGGTGAGGCATCTTTGCAACCAAAATTTGTTTATGAATTATTTAGAAGAGTACATGAAGCAGGTTTTAATACTTGTTTAGATACCAATGGTGGGATTCATAATTTTGGTGAAGATACTTTAAAACTTATTAATGAAACGGATGTTTTTCTTTTAGATATAAAAGCAATGGACGATGAGGTTCATATGCGATTGACTAAAAGAAGTAATAAAGATACATTAGCATTTGCAAGATATCTAAAAGAACATAATAAAAAAATGTGGATTCGTCTAGTTGTAGTTCCTGAATATACAGATTCTGAAGAAAATGCTAGAGCAATGGGAGAATTAATAAAAGAATTAGGTGATTCAGTTGAAAGAGTAGAGCTCCTTCCTTATCATGAATTAGGTAAGCATAAATGGAAGTTTTTTAACGAAGAGTATGAATTAGAAAATATTCACCCCCCTAAAAAAGAAGTCATGGATAAATTAAAAGGTATTATTAAAGAATACCATCACGAAGTTTATTGAGATTGTTTAGTTAAAAACTCCTATGCATATAGGTTTATGCATTGGAGTTTTTTTGTTTAAGTTTTTTGTTATATGTACTTTTATTTATTTAAAGCTAGTACCGCAGATACGATATTTAACAAGTTTTGCAATATTAACGCTATGATCACCAATGCGTTCATAGTATTTTGCAATAAGCAATACATCCATTAAAATATTAGAACAAGAGGGTTTTGAAGCTATCATTTTTGAGATATTTTGTTTAACTTCGTTAAAGACTTTATCGATTTCACTATCTTCAAAAATTATAGATTCTGCTTCTTCTAAATTATTAGAAGTAATAGCACTAATAGATTTTCTAACCATGTTAATTGCCATTTCTCCTAAAATGTTTATAGATGTGTCTTCAATGTTCAAGTTGTTATGGTTAAAATCTTTTGCTAAGGATGTTATACGATAAGATTGAGTACTAATTCTTGTGAGATCAGAAAGCATAAGTAATGTAGCAATAATCAATCTGAAATCACTAGCAACAGGTGATTCTTCTAATAATAAATTAATACACTCTTCATCTAATGAAGAAGTCAGAGATTGGATATTTGAGAACTTATCTTTTATATCATCATCGCTTATAGAGTCTTTATTTGATACTAATGAATTTAAAGCATCTTTTATTGAAAATTCACAAAGTGAGCAAAGTTTATATAATTCACTTTCTAAGTGTTTTAACTTTGCGTTATACATATTTCTAACCATTAACCGAATCTCCCGCTAATATATTCTTCAGTTCGTTTTTCATGAGGTTTTGTAAAAATTTCTCTAGTTTCATTTTTTTCTACAACCTCTCCAAGTAAAAAGAAAGCTGTTTCATCTGAAATTCTTGTAGCTTGTTGCATGTTGTGGGTAACAATAACAATTGTATAGTTTTCTTTTAATTCCATGGCTAAGTCTTCGATTTTAGAGGTTGATATGGGGTCTAATGCCGAGGTTGGTTCATCCATTAGTAGAACTTCTGGTTCTACTGCTAAAGCTCGTGCTATACATAATCTTTGTTGTTGACCGCCTGATAATCCTAAAGCAATAGTTTTTAATCTATCTTTTACTTCATCCCAGATAGCACCACCTCGAAGGGATTTTTCAACGATTTCATCTAAAAGACTTTTTTTCTTAATGCCATGAGTTCGAGGACCGTAGGCTATGTTGTCATAGATAGACATAGGGAATGGATTTGGTTTTTGAAAAACCATACCTACGCGTTTACGTAAGTTATTTACATCCATCTGCATAATATTTTGTTTATCAAATAATATTTCGCCTTCAATTCTACAGCCTTCAACTAAATCATTCATTCTGTTTAATGACTTTAATAGAGTTGATTTACCACATCCTGAAGGTCCTATAAATGCGGTAATTTCATTTTTATTTATAGTCATGTTTATATTTTTTAAAGCATGAAATTTATCGTAATATAAGTCTAAATGCTTTATTTCAATTATTGGTTCTTTGACTTTTTCACCAGTGAGTTCATTTTTTTGTATATTACTCATTATTAAATCCTTTGATTAACATATATCTTTATGATTTTGTTAACTTTCTGCTTATGAATTCAGAACATAAATTGATAATAATCACCATTAATAGCAATATAACGGCAGTAGCATATGCTTGTTCCATATATAAACCTTCAGATAATAAGGCATACATGTGTATTGCTAATGTTCTACCGGAATTTAGAAGTGTATTTGGTATTCCTGCTACGGTACCTGCGGTATAAATTAAAGCTGCAGTTTCTCCTACAATACGACCTATACCAAGGATTACACCTGCACTTATTCCTGGTATAGCAGCAGGGAGAATAACCCTAAAAATGGTTCTAACTTTGCCTGCCCCTAGTCCAAAACTCCCTTCTCTATAGGTATCAGGAACGGATTTTAGTGATTCTTCAGTAGTTCTCATTATTAGAGGTAATATCATTATTGACATAGTAAAAGCACCTGCTAATATTGAGTATCCCCATCCCCAGAATAATACGAAAAATAAAAACCCAAATAAACCATAAACTATAGATGGTATACCAGCTAAGGTTTCAGTTGTGATTCTTACTATAGATACTAATTTACTGCCTTTTTTAGCATATTCAACTAAGTAAATTGCACAACCGATACCCAAAGGAAGGGCGATTATTAAAGCAAGTAAAGTCATAATAATAGTATTGATTATTGCAGGCATCATACTTACATTTTCAGAGGTATAGGTCCAAGCAAACATGCTTAATGATAAATGAGGAATACCTGATATAAAGATGTAACTAAGCAAAAATACCAAAATTCCGATAGTAATATAAGCAGCAATATTAACAATGATTCTCAAGAATAAAGATAATACATCTCTTTTAGTTTTCATAATTTCTGTCTTCCTTTAATAATACTGAATGTTAAATTTATTAATAAAATAAAGACAAAAAGAACCACGGATGTTGCTATCAATGCATTTCTGTGAAGACCTGTTGCATATCCCATTTCTAGAACAATGTTAGCTGTTAATGTTCTTACTCCACTTGAGATACTATCAGGTATAATAGGTTGATTACCAGCAACCATGATTACTGCCATAGTTTCGCCAATAGCTCTACCAATCCCAAGAACTACTGATGCTAATACACCAGATTTTGCAGCAGGTAAAACCACAAAAAATACTGAACGCTCATGACTTGCTCCGAGAGCAACAGCTCCTTCGTAATAGTTTTTAGGAACAGCTCGAAGAGCTGCTTCTGATATACCTATGATAGTTGGTAATATCATGATTCCTAAAATTATAGCTGCTGTCAATACGCCTTTTCCGTTGGTTCCTAATATTACTTGTAATATAGGAACAATTACTATTAATCCAAAAAATCCGTATACTATTGATGGTATTCCTGCTAATAGATCAATAACCGGTTTTAAAATAGAACATATTTTCGGACTGGCAAAAAATACTAGGTATAGTGTTGTTATAATACCAATAGGAACTCCTATAACGATAGCTAAAGCAGTTACATAGATACTTCCCACAATCATTGGAAAAATACCATACAAGTCATTTAATGGTTTCCAATTAGTTCCGAAAATAAAATCATTAACTCCTATTTTAAATATAGATGGTAGACCATTTATAAATAAAAATAAGCATATTAAAATAACCGATAAAATTGAGGAATAAGCACAGAGCAAGAATACATATTTCATGCAAAAATCTTTTAAATTACTCATGGCAACCAACTTTATTTTTTAAATTCATCCCAAGTAGTGATTTTTCCAGTATAAATATCTTTTATGTTATCAATAGATAAAGATATGATAGGATTTTCTTTATTGATGATAACTGCAATACCATCTAAGGCTATTACTGTAGGAGTTATACCTTTAGATTTTTCTTCATTGCTTAATTCTCTGCTTGACATACCAATATCTGAAACACCTTCGATAACAGTTGTTATACCAGTTGTGCTATCACTTTGTTGTATTTCAATAGTAGCTTTGGGATTTAATTTTATGTAAGCTTCTTTTAATACTTCCATAATAGGTGTTACAGATGAAGAACCAGCAATTGATATAGAACCTTCAACACCACTAGTTACATAAGGTTTTGTGGCATCAATAGGTACGTATCCTTTATTTGCAACAATTTCTTGACCATTAAAGCTCATAATAAAGTCTAGGAAGTCTTTAACTAAGGGGGCCTTTTCGTTATTTCTTAAAACAATATTAAATGGTCTGCGTATTTTATATGAACCATTTTTGGTATTTGTAATAGTTGGTTCAATACCATCAATTTTAACGGCTTTAATTGAATTATTTAAAGAGCCTAATGATATATAACCAATAGCGTTTTTGTTTGAAGCAACAGTTGTAATCATTACAGATGTTGAATTAGTAATTTCAGCTGCATTAGTTGTATTATCAATTTTTTTCCCTTGAGAATTTTTTTGAAGAACATGAGTTAATTCCACAAATGCACCACGGGTACCAGAACCATCTTCTCTTGATACAACTGAAATCTTTTCATTAGAACCACAAGCACATATTGTGGTTAATAAACATGTTGCAATACATAAATTTATTAAAAGTTTAAAAAATTTATTAATTTTTATATTCATAATTAATCCTCATATTTAATTAATCTTTATCTTAGATTTTTAAGATATGGTGAGTTTAGATTTGTTTAATTAAATAATAATTATGAGATTGTTAAAAAATTGTAAAACATAAATAACTTAATTTACTCATTTTTTATAACTCAAGTTTTCAATATAATTTGGTGTGATATAGCTTGATTAAGCAATTCATAATATTTAAGAGGTTTAGGATTTTTTATTGAAAATTTGAGAAAATAATCAATAATATGATACAATACACTTCAAAACTATCATTTGCATTTTTAAAGGATATTTATAAGATATGTATATACCTTTTTCAGTTTTTATTTTTAAAAATTCCGAACATTAGTCACCTTTATTCTCATATATTTATGTATTTAATGCATAAGTTTCTGTTTTTAAGCAAAGAGCCAGAGACTTTATAACTTTTAGGTTAGCGATATAAATAGTAAGTTGGCTCGAATATAAGTTTATAGTATAATTACCATAGGTTATATCTTACTGAAAAACAAGATGTAGATAGTTTGGTACCTGCAAATGAATAGTTACATTTAGAGCTACTTATGGGCTATGAATAAGCCGAACTTGTACGCTTGTGGACTTTTGTAGTTTATTTTTATATTGACAGATTTTTAATTATCCAAAAATAGTAAGGTTAAATTTCAATGTTAAAGCAATCTATAATAACCAAGCTTGAAACTTTAGTTGAACGTCATGAAGAAGTTCAAGCTTTATTAGGTCAACCAGATGTTGTAAGCGATCAAAATAAATTCCGTGACTTGAACAAGGAATATGCTCAATTAGAAACCATAGTAAAAGCTTTTAAAAAATATAAAAATTTGGTTAACGATGTAGAAGAAATGACAGCTATGCTAGAAGGTGATGATCCTGAAATGCGTGAAATGGCTGCTGAAGAAATTGATGAAGCTAAAGCAAACTTAGAAGCATCTGAAAAAGATATTCAAATTTTGTTACTTCCAAAAGATCCTAAGGATGATAATAATGCCTTCGTAGAAATAAGAGCTGGTACAGGTGGGGATGAAGCTGCTATTTTTGCTGGAGATTTGTTTAGATTATATTCAAAATACGCTGAAAAGCGAGGTTGGCAAATTGAAGTAATGAGTTGTTCAGAAGGTGAATTTGGCGGATTTAAAGAAATGATTTGCAAAATTAGTGGCGATGGCGTTTATGGTATCATGAAATTTGAATCAGGTGGGCATCGTGTTCAACGTGTTCCTGAAACAGAAACCCAAGGTCGTGTCCATACTTCAGCTTGCACAGTAATGGTATTCCCTGAAGTTCCTGAGTCAGAAGCTCCTGAAATTTTAGCAAAAGATATCCGTATTGATACATTTAGAGCATCTGGTGCAGGTGGTCAGCACATTAATAAAACAGATTCAGCTATTCGTATAACACATTTTCCATCTGGATTAGTGGTTGAATGTCAAGATGAAAGATCTCAGCATAAGAATAAAGCTAAAGCAATGGCGGTTCTAGCTTCACGACTAGCTAGATTAGAAGAAGAAAAGAAAGCCCAAGAAATGGCAGAACAACGTCATAGTATTTTAAGTTCTGGTGATCGTTCGGATCGTATTAGAACCTATAATTATCCTCAAGGAAGGGTAAGTGATCATAGAATTAATTTAACTTTATATAGGTTGAATGAAATAATGAATGGTGACTTAGATGCCCTTGTTATGCCAGTAATAGAAGAACATCAAGCTGATATGTTGGCACAGTTAGCGAATGAAAACAACTAATTCTTAAAACTGAATTTTGCGAGGTTTTGTATGAAGATTGGGGAATTATATAGGGAGTCGGAACTAGTTTTAAGAGAGTTTCTTGGAAATAAAGAATCATCATCGATTGAAGCTTATTATTTAGTTTCGTATGCTTTAAATAAAGATAAGGCATTTATATTAACCTATCCAGAATATGATGTAATTGATGAAGATGTTGTTAAAGTAAGAGAATTAGTGAAACAGCGTTTATTAGGAATACCTATAGCCTATATAACTGGTTATAGAGAATTTTGGTCAATGAATCTGAAAGTTACTAAGGATACCTTGATTCCCCGTTCTGATACTGAAACAGTTGTAGAGCAAGCATTACTAAAAGCAGATTTGTTAAGTGTAAAAGCTAATAAATTAAATATATTAGATTTAGGTACAGGGTCAGGTGCTATTGCTTTAGCTTTGAAAAAGGAATTACCAGAAGCAAATATTACTGCAGTTGATTATTCAGAAGGAGCATTGGAAGTTGCAAAAGAAAATGCTCGTAATTTGAATCTTGATGTTGATTTTGTCAAGAGTGATTGGTATTCAGCACTAAAAGAGCATCATCAATTTCATATAATTGTGTCAAATCCTCCATATATAAGTGAAGATGATCCTCATTTAACTATGGGGGATTTAAGATTTGAACCAAAAACTGCCCTTGTTGCACCTATGCAAGGAATGTTAGATCTTTTGAATATAATTAGCAGTGCAGAAAAATATTTAGCAAATGGTGGGTATTTAATACTAGAACATGGTTATAATCAAGCTAGTAATGTGCGTTCATTATTGTTTTCAGCAGAATATACAAAAGTAGAAACAGTAAAAGATTTGGGATATAACGACAGAGTTACTTTAGGTTGTAAATATTATAAGAATAAACAATAAATAAAGGTTTTTTATGAATAATAAAATTGTAAAAATTGGTGAAATTTCCGTTGCTAATAATCTTCCTTTTGTATTGTTTGGCGGGATTAATGTTCTTGAATCAGAAGATTTGGCATTAAGAGCTTGTGAAAAGTATGTAGAAGTTACCTCAAAATTAAATATTCCATATATTTTTAAGGCAAGTTGGGATAAAGCAAATCGTTCTTCTATTTATTCTTATCGTGGACCTGGAATGGAAGAAGGTTTGGAAATATTTGCTAGATTAAAAAAAGAATTCGGGGTAAAAATAATTACCGATGTTCATGAAATAGAACAAGTTAAACCAGTTTCAGAAGTTGTGGACGTTTTGCAATTGCCTGCTTTTTTGGCTCGCCAGACTGATTTAGTAAAAGCTTTAGCTGAAAGTGGAAAAGTTATAAATGTGAAAAAACCTCAATTTTTGAGTCCTTCACAGGTCGGAAATATTTGTGAAAAATTTAAAGAATGTGGTAATGAACAGATAATATTATGTGAACGAGGAGCAACATTTGGATATGACAATCTAGTTGTTGATATGTTAGGCTTTGGGATAATGAAAAAATCTTCTCAAGGTACACCTATAATATTTGATGTGACACATTCATTACAATGTAGAGATCCTAATGGTCAAGCTTCAGGTGGTAGACGTTCACAAGTTGTAGATTTAGCAAGATCAGGCATAGCTATTGGTTTAGCAGGTTTATTTTTAGAGTCTCATCCAAATCCTTTACAAGCAAAATGTGATGGTCCTAGTGCTTTACCTTTAGATTTATTAGAACCGTTCTTAACACAAATTAAACAAGTTGATGATTTAGTAAAATCATTTAATGAAATAAATATAGATTAAAATATAGATTAATTAAAGAGTTATAAATAAAAATGGCTAGTTCTGAGTTTTTACAAGAAATAAATAAAAGAAGAACATTTGCGATAATTTCGCATCCTGATGCTGGTAAAACCACTATCACTGAAAAAGTTTTATTATTTGGTAATGCTATTCAGCGTGCTGGTACAGTTAAAGGCAGAGGAGCTAATGGAGCATTTGCTAAGTCGGACTGGATGGAAATGGAAAAAGAACGTGGTATTTCTGTAACTACTTCTGTAATGCAGTTTCCATATAATAGCTGTTTAGTAAATTTATTAGATACTCCTGGTCATGAAGACTTTTCAGAAGATACGTACCGTGTATTAACAGCTGTTGACTGTTGTTTAATGGTTATTGATGCTGCAAAAGGTGTCGAAGAAAGAACCAGAAAGTTAATGGAAGTAACTCGGTTACGTGATACACCTATCTTGACATTTATGAATAAGCTAGATAGAGAAACAAGGGATCCAATGGAACTTCTAGATGAAGTTGAAAAGGAATTAGCAATTTTATGTGCCCCTATTACTTGGCCTATAGGCTGTGGTAAATCTTTTAAAGGGGTTTATAACATATATAAAGATGAAACTTATTTATATCAATCAGGTTTAGGACATACAATCCAAGAAAAAAGGGTAATAAAAGGTATTGATAATCCAGAGCTTGATGTTCAAGTAGGTGAGGATTTAGCTGCACAGTTGCGAGATGAAATAGAGCTAGTAAAAGCAGGTTCGAATACCTTTGATGAACAAGAGTTTTTAGCTGGTAATTTAACACCTGTATTTTTTGGTACAGCATTGGGTAATTTTGGTGTTGATCATATGTTAGATGGTCTTACATCCTGGGCTCCTAGTCCACAATCTCGAAAAACAGAAACAAGAACTGTTGAACCTTCAGAAGAAAAATTATCAGGGTTTATCTTTAAGATTCAGGCTAATATGGATCCAAAGCATAGAGATCGTATTGCTTTTATGCGTTTAGTATCTGGTAAATATGAAAAAGGTATGAAATTACATCATGTAAGAATTGGTAAGGATGTAAATATTTCAGATGCTGTAACATTTATGGCAGGAGATCGTGAGCAGGCAGAAACTGCTTATGCTGGTGATATTATTGGTTTGCATAATCATGGTACTATTCAAATAGGTGATACTTTTTCACAAGGTGAAAATATTCGTTTTACAGGAATTCCAAATTTTGCACCTGAACTATTTAAGAGAATTCGTTTAAAAGATCCATTAAAGCAGAAGGCTTTATTAAAAGGTTTGGTTCAATTATCAGAAGAAGGGGCTGTTCAAGTATTTCGTCCTATTATTAACAATGATTTAATAGTTGGGGCTGTTGGTGTGTTACAGTTTGATGTTGTTGTTTCAAGATTAAAGAATGAATACAATGTGGAAGCTGTATATGAACCGATTAATGTAACTACAGCTCGTTGGATAGAATCAGACGATCCTAAAGAATTAGATGAAATTCAACGCAAGGTTCCTCAAAATATAGCATTAGATGGTGGTGATAATTTAACCTATATAGCCCCAAATATGGTTAATTTAAATTTAACAATGGAAAGATATCCAAAAATTAAATTTAATAAGACAAGAGAACATTAATTCAAGAGAACATTAATTTATGGATGATATTTTATTAGAAAAAGGTAAATCTTTAAGTAATTTATCTTTGCCGGAATGTACTTTGTTTTCTGTAAAAGATAATACATTATCAATATTATCTGAAGATTATAACGGTGGTTATATAGTAGTTATAGCTAAGGAAATATTTTCAGACACTTTAGTAGATATTTATAATAAGTGTACTGCCTTTGGTGTTAAATTTGGATTTATTGCACCTTTTAATTGTTGTGGAAATCAAGTATTGATTGCAAAAACTAATGTATACAATGCTGATTTAAATCAGGAGTTAAAAAAATATCCTGGTACTATTGATGTTGTTCATGTAAAAGAAATACCTATATTAAATAAACCTGGTGTCATTCTTTTGGATATGGATTCTACTTGTATTCAGATTGAATGTATAGATGAAATAGCTAAGGCTTATGGAGTAGGTGAACAAATTGCTGAAATAACTAGTCAAGCTATGCATGGTTTGTTGGATTTTAAACAAAGTTTACGTAAAAGAGTGTCTTTATTAAAAAATGCACCTACATCAATTTTAGAGGATTTAAGAAACAAACTTCCTATTATGCCTGGTTTCCCAGAATTAATAACTCTTCTGCAGAAAAATGGCTGGAAAGTTGCCATTGCTTCAGGTGGTTTCATGCCTTTTGTTAATAAATTAAAGGAAGATTATAATTTGACAAAGGTTCATGCCAATACTTTTGAAATAGAAGGTGATCATTTAACAGGGGACTTAATTGGTGAAATTGTTGATTCAACAGTTAAAGTTAGAACACTTCATGAGTTGCTTTCAGAGTACAATATTCCTAAATCTCAAAGTATAGCAATTGGTGATGGCGCCAATGATCTTCCTATGATTTGTGAAGCTGGTTTAGGATTTGCAATTCACGCAAAACCTATTGTACGAGAAAAGGCACCTGCAACAATTAATAACTTTGGTTTAGATGCTGCTGCTTGTGTTTTAGAAGCGAGAATGCGTATTAATAGAAAATAGAGTTAATGTAAATTCAAAAGAAATATAAAGTGTTTGATATTTAGAATATTTAAACACTTTATATTATGATTAAATTAATGTTAGATATTATTCTGTTCCTTTCGCTTCGAATTGTTCATCAGGAACTTCTGTTTTTGGTGTATCTTCTAGATTATATTTAGCTAAAACCGATTCAGTAATTTCAACAACATCTCCAATACCAATAATATTCCAAATATTTTGTTCAAGATTTTTGTATATATGGGTGGCACTCTTTCTGATGTATTCAAGTGAATTTTTTATCTCTGTTATGTTTGGTTTTTGAATTGCAGAAACATATATCGCAAAAGCTCCGAAATATCCATTTTCAATACCTTCTTTGATAAATGAAATTCTATCAGTTATTTTTTCGATACTATTTTCTAGGCACGGAATGTATGATAACCGTCCATAATCATTATAATTACGTTGTATTAAAATATTAAATTTTATATTTCCGCCATTCATTTTTAAAGTAGGTAAGGCATCTAGTATAGTATTTAAAATATTATTTGAGATTAATGGAAATAGATTTGAATGATTTTCTTTTCCTTTGTAAATATTAAACAATTTATTAGTCTTATTATTTGAATGAGCAAAAAAACCTAACCTATTGGTTTTGCCTCTCATAAAAATAATAGGGTTAGTAAAAATATTTGACAATATAAATGAGCGTAAAGCTTTAGATACTTCACTCATTTCTGTTATTTCACTAGCTGGTTTTAAAATCTTTTTGTTAGCAGATATTAAATTTGTAAAAAATTTAATAACTTCTGATGAATGAAATTCTATGTCATTTTCTATTAATTTTAAATGCATAATAGTGTGAGCAGAATTAATATACACTACCTGATATTGAATATTTTTAAGAGGAATTTTTTTATTTAATTCCTGGAATTTTGGTAAAGAGACACCTACAGTATCACCATTAAAGCAAGGTATAGGTGTTGCTAATTCTATCTGTAAACCTTTGGTAGATATATCTTTTGTCCACGCTTGAATTGACGCAAAATAGCGATGATTTACAATTGCAGATGTTTGGTACTCATAACGAGGTTCTTTTCTTGGAATAATATATTGTAAATATTCCATTGGTGTTGGTTCAGCAACATCAGTGTCATTAGTAAATTGTTGTAAATAGTTTAAATGATGATTTGCTTTATATTTATTATAGATATCTTTATCTATTGTATCAGTTATATTTGTAAGAATTCCAATATAACCAATTTTTGATAAAATTTCTGTTAACTTTTCAGGATCTGATGAATCAATATCAACTAAAGTGTTTTCTATATCATTTTTTGAAATTTTAACAGGGGTGATCTCAAATTTATATATTTTAAAACTATCTTTACCTTTAGACATACTAAAGAATGTTGATTTTAATGTTGTTTCTTTTAATTCATCTAAAGTTGCTGTAATAAAGAAGGTATGATTTTGACTGATATGCTTAAAACTATAGATGTATGCATATTGTTGTCCTATAGGTTTTTTTAAGATATCTGCAAGACGTTCACTGTTGAATATGGATCTTATTTTATCCATACCTTGTTCATCGCGCCAGTAATCAAGTTCATCATGATTTAAATCACTTTTTAAGCAATATAATAGTTCTGGTTGTTTTGAATTGCTAAAAACCAATGGAATACCAATAACTTTTGGTAGATATTGGTATTCTATAACTTTTATGTTAGTAGTGTATGCAAAGTAGTCAATATCGACGCGATAGCGATATTTATTTGTTTCTTGAAAATTTACTATAAATTTTTCAAACGATTTATCATTAGATAAACATCTGGTTTTTAACCAATATCTAATATCTCTATTATCGACACCAAGAGTTTCGTAAGGAACATTTGTTAATGTTTCTTTATCATCAGGATAAGAGGAAATTAGTCCTGTAAATGTAATAAAAATTTTTTCTCTATCAGTAAATTCATAAGCTTCAGGCAGTAAAATTTTTATACCACTACATGATAGATCGGATGTTTTTGCATCCATAATCCTACCATCTTCAAAAGAAATTTTTATTGGTGAGCTATAAAACATACGTTCATCACGGCGATGTGCATAACTTGCAAATTGCATATTTTCAATGAAGTAACGTTCAATTTTATTTGTATCGGAATTTACTTTTATACCAAGAGCGTCTAGTTTTGATTTTTTGCGTTCCTGGTGTTTTTGCATAAGATCTTCGTATAATCCAATGGTATAAGTGTTTCTATATACAGGGAGTAAGTTTTTAAATTCATCTATATCTGATGGCAATAAATAATGAACTATATTGTTATACTTAAAAACAGTTGCATTACCATCTTTTCTGAAATCCATAACTCGAACGCATGGAGAGGTTAAACGTTTTATTTCCATACGTAACAAAAATTGTCTAGATGAAGATTCAACAGATAGCAATTCCTCAAATATTTCATTAAAATTTGGATAACGATAAAAAGGTAAAAAGTATCTTGCTTTTTTTTGGATTTCGTCCATATATTATAGTTTTCACTCCTTAAAGAATTTCTTCAATAGACAAAAAGAAACACCCTATGATTTTATATTATTATTAAAGAAAGTACGAGAATTATATATTTTAAACTTGATCAAATTTAAAAAAATATGTTTACTTGTCATTTCGGAGATAAAATTTAAAGGATTCACTGACTACACATAGAATAAAATGTGCGTTTTATTAAGTTAAGTTGATTAATCAAAAGTGTTCACTCTCTTATGTGAAAAATATACAAATTTATTAGTTTTATCCAAATCTTTTTTTGCTACGTCAGACAAATCAATACCGTAAACTACTGTCTATATTTTGGGATTCAAGTTACTCATTCTTGTATTGCTTTGGTTTAAACAATCTTTTGTAAAAATAACTTTCATAAAAACCTAAAAAATAAAACTTTTAAGTGTGTTTGATGAATGATAAGATACGTTAAAATTATTAGAGGTTGATTAAATGGATAATATAAAAATTACCCCCTTTGTTAAGTGGGCTGGTGGAAAAAAACAACTTGTAGATAGATTAAAGGCTTATGTGCCTAGTAGTTATAATAGATATTATGAGCCTTTTATTGGCGGTGGTGCTTTGTTTTTTGATATTCTGCCTAAACACGCTGTAATTAATGATATTAATGGGCAATTAATAAATGTTTATCGTCAATTAAAAAATAATGCAGAAATTGTTATTTCTATATTAAAAGAATTTGATTCAGTTGCTTGTGATAAAGAGTATTATTTAAAAATTAGAGCAATTTATAATCAAAAAATTGTTTCTGATATTTTAGATGAAGAATGTGCAGCATTGATGATATGGATAAACAAGCATTGTTTTAATGGATTATATAGGGTAAATTCTAAAGGATTGTTTAATGTACCGTATAATAATAAAGTAACAGGCTCGTCTATGGTTGAAGAAAATCTTAGAACTTTAGGTAATTTTTTACAAAATAATGATATTGTAATACTTAGAGGAGATTTTGAGGTTGCTTGTAAGGATGTTCAGCCTAATGATTTTGTATATTTTGATTCACCATATGTTCCTGTTAGCACAACAGCAAATTTTACCGATTACACTAAAGATGGTTTCAAATATGAAGATCACCTTCGCTTAGTTGCACTTTTTAAGAATTTGGATAAGTTGGGGGTAAAAGTGATGCTTAGTAATAATAATGTAGACCTTGTTCATGAGTTATATAAAGGATATAAAATAGAAGAAGTTAATGTTAAACGTGCAATTAACAGTAATGCTTCAAAGAGAGTTGGTAAAGAGGTTATAATAACTAATTACTAGGTTTAATTTTTTAATGGGTGTTGTATTTTTATGTATTTAAAAGTTGATAATAAATAAAAATGCTTTTTTGTCTGTAATGTTCAATATTCAATAAGTTAATTACTATTTTATGTCTGAATTTGTTAATTTTTTATTACCTTGGTTATTTAAAGTATTATTACCAATTTTATTATTGTTATTAAGTTATATTTTTGTTATAAAACCTTTAAAAATACGTAATATATTATGTAAATTTTTAGTTATTATTTTTTGTGTAATAGCGTCTTTTAAAAATTTCATATGTATTTATTTTGGAAAAAATATGTTTTCACCTGAATTTCCTGGGTGGGTGACTATTTTGTTAAGTGTTTTCCAAGTATGTTTGATTTTTTTAATTTTTTTTGGATTATTAAGGGTAATTATATTTTATATTATAAAAATTTTTTCAGAGAATTTTGCTTATAAAGTAAGTAGTATTTTTTCTTATGCATTAGTGGTCTTTTCAATAATATTGAGTGCAATTGGTTGTCTAAACGCGTCTTCAAATCCAGAATTACACTTTTATAAGTTATATTCAGATAAGTTACCAAATTATTATAATAAACAACTTAATAGTAATGGTTTTAGAATAGTTCATTTATCAGATATTCATATTGCTAATAATATATCAAAGGATAAGGTTGAAAAATTAGTGGCGCAGGTGAATAGTCTTAATCCTGATGTAGTATTAATTACAGGTGATATTATTGATGGGTGTTATGAACTTATAAAAGAACAAGTTGGGGAATTAGCAAAATTACATTCAAAATACGGGGTGTATGGAATAACAGGTAATCATGAATATTATTCAGATTTTGAGAATTGGAAAGAAAAGTTTTCACAAATAAATATTAATTTATTAGAAAATGATAGTGTTACTTTATGGGATGGTCATAGACAGATAATAAATATTGCTGGTGTTAATGATAATCAAGCATTAAAGGTTAAAGGTAAAAATTTTGAAGGGACAGATTTTCAAAAGGCTTTAAAAAATGTTGTTAACACTGTACCAACAGTTGTAATGGTTCATAAACCTGCAGAATTTATTAATGTTATGAATTATGATGTGTTTTTAACACTAAGTGGTCATACTCATGGTGGTATGGTACCTATTTTAAAAAACTTGGTTAAAGTTTTTAATAAAGGTTTTGTATCAGGTTTCTATGAAGAAAAAAATCATAAATTGATTGTAAGTAATGGTACTTTTTTATGGTCTGGTTTTTATAGTCGTATAAATACTCCCGGCGAAATAATTATTATTGACATATTTAAAAAATAAAGAAAATAGGAATATATAATGGCAAAAAATTCTTCAGTTTTTTTATGTAGCAATTGTGGTGCAAAATATTCCAAATGGCAAGGGAAGTGTAATGATTGCGGTGAGTGGAATACTATACAAGAAACTTTAGTACAACCATATTCATTTTCTCCAAATAATAGATATAAAGGTTTTTCAGGTGAAATATCTGAAGGTATTGTTAATTTAAATACAGTATCTTTAGTACAGATTCCTAGATTGCACAGTGGATTTAGAGAGTTTGATCGAGTGCTTGGTGGGGGGATTGTAGCAGGTTCTGTGGTTCTTATTGGTGGAAATCCTGGTGCTGGTAAATCTACTTTGCTTTTACAAATGGTAAGTTTTTTATCAAATAAAGTTAAAGTTCTTTATGTAACTGGTGAAGAGTCTTTACAACAAGTAGCATTAAGGGCTCAGCGTTTAGGATTAACAACAGATTATATTAGAATTGTGACAGAAACAAGTGTTGATAAAATAATTTTTTTATCTGAACAGGAACAAGCTCAAATATTGATTATTGATTCCATTCAAGTTATGCATGTTGAAGGTATTTCATCAGCCCCAGGAAGTGTTTCTCAAGTGAGAGAATCTGCTGCAGCATTTACCCAGTTTGCTAAACGTAATAATGTTGCAACGTTCCTTGTGGGTCATGTAACAAAAGATGGAGTATTGGCAGGTCCTAAAATATTAGAACACTGTGTAGATTCATCAATTTTGTTGGAAGGTGATAGTGATTCAAAATTCAGAACATTAAGATGTCAGAAAAATCGTTTTGGAGCTGTTAATGAAATTGGTGTATTTGCGATGATTGATAAAGGTATGCGAGAAGTTGTAAATCCATCTGCTATTTTTTTAAATAGAACTGAAACTGAAAGTCCTGGTTCTGTAGTTATGGTTATATGGGAAGGTTCTAGACCTCTTTTAGTTGAATTACAGGCTTTAGTTGATAATACTCAATATGGAGTTCCTAGGAGATTATCAATAGGGACCGAACCTAATCGTTTAGCAATGTTACTTGCAGTTTTACATAGACATGGGGGGATATCAATGGGAGATCAGGACGTCTTTGTAAATGTTGTAGGTGGTGTGAAAGTTGAGGAAACCAGTGCAGATTTACCTTTATTAGTTAGTTTATTATCAAGTTATAAAAATAAACCTATACCTAAGAATATGATAGTATTTGGTGAAGTTGGTTTATCAGGAGAAATAAGACCTGTAACAAACGGAACTGAAAGAATAGTTGAGGCTTTTAAGCATGGATTTACTCAAGCAATTGTACCTAAGGATAATACACCTAGAACAAAAATAGAAGGAATGTCTATTTATCCTGTAAAAACTATACAAGATATCTTAAATATTATTTAATTTAATAGAGGAGATGTTATTAACATACATACTTCTCTATTTTATAAGATGCTCTAGTTCTTGGTAATTAACATTTTGATTTTCAGCGTTTAAAACGCATATAGTCCTAATGTAAGTTAGAGCTTCTAGATCTACGTTGCATATTTTTAAACCTAAAAAATGGTTCTCAATTCTAACAATACTTACATTGACAAAAGGACTTATATCTTCTGAAAGGTGTACACAAAGAACACCTTCCATACCTATAACCAAAGATATTTCATTAATATTTATTAACTCGATCAACATACCTTGAAGTGAAAGGTTTTTAATTTTTACTTCATGGCAGATATTGTTAACAGTAAATGTACCGGGTATTTCATAGTTAATACGATGAAAGTGCCTCTTTTCAATCATAAGTCTATCCTTTATATACTAATTCTTATCAACAACCATATTTTTTGTTGCATTAGCCATTGTATTATCTAATATTTGTAATGCTATAACCATTCTATCTTCATGTTTAAATCGAATTTCTAACCATTGACCCACAAAACCTAAAGCTTTACGAATTCTAGTAAGTTTTTCACCTTTGAGATCTTCACCATATTCATCATTAAAGCGCAATAATTGTTCTGTTGTATTTTCAATTCTTGGAACGAGTCTTCTGGCAATAGACAACCTTCTATTACTAACTGTTTCCATTATAGTAAGTATTTTTGGATATATAATAAAATGTCCACGAGATAAATAATCTACTAACTGATTACAAAATAAAGATATTTGTTCACATGTTGAGGTCATATCCTTTTTATTTTTTAGATCTTCGTCTATAGGAAGAGAAGCGATTTTAAAGTAAAGCAAAATAAGCTTTTCTCGAGCTTCAATCATCTCGTTAATCCATTTTAAGTTTCCTTTGGAAACTTGTTTTGTTCGATTAAGAGTCGTTAATAACATTATTACCTCACTTAAGTTTTATTAAGCATATGTTAAATTCTAGTATAACAAAATATTATTTATTTAAACTTAAGCGTACGACAATTTTTATATAAAAAATATCTATTTTTCTTTTTTGTGAGGTATGATCAATTATAAAAATAATTTTACAAAATATGATTTTGGAGAGAAAGTTTATTTAAAAACAAGAGTAATTATAAAAAGGCTCTTGTCTTAAATTTGTTGCAAAATATTCCATTTTATCATCAGGAACTTCATATAAGCTCAGTAAGTTCATTTTTATATTAGGAACATTAGCTTTTATTAATAGTTCCCTATCTA
>JBJFGR010000005.1:0-5001 GCA_051892875.1 Succinivibrionaceae bacterium | reverse complement strand
GGTAATTTAAAATCTATTATATTAGTAAAGGTTGGTTGTTTAACTGTATAAAGGCTATTTAAATCATGACGCTTTTTTAATGCATATTCAGATACATTTGTAGCTGTAGTTCTATAGAATGGGTATATATACTTACATCCAGACAAGAACAATGAACCTATATTAAAATCATTATTCTTAATAATGGTATTAGGTCTTGTATGATTTGGTTCAATATTACTAATAGTTTGACTAGATATCTCTACTACAGATAAATATTGTGAACTAGGCACAGTTCTAATATTATTAGTATTGGTTATATTGGTTGGATAGATTATTGAATAACCACTAGAAGTGATTCCTCCATCGAATAATATATCGAACGTATTTCCATCAAGAACTACTTCACTTAAGTTATTAGATTCAACGCTTCGTTGATTAGCTAGAACAAATCTGATAGAAGTACGATAATCAATACCGCAATCAATATTATATCTATTACATTTGAATTCGATCTCATTATTTATTAAGCTAATCTTGTTATTCATCAAACCATATATAGCAACTACTTTATCTTCAGTAAGTTTATATCCAGTATTAGTATCATTATCATAGTAAGGTTCTTCAATATAAGTATTATTATCCATATATTGACGTCTTCTATTATTATGATCTATATATCTATTATCAATTACATCTTTAACAGCAACAAGTTTACTATTCTCTACTAATAAAGATGGATTAGAACTGATAGTCTTTTTGTATAAATAGAATAGTAAAGCATTGTTATTATTTACAATAGTAGATGAGTTAACTTTAACTGATCCACATGCTATAAAAATTTCATTGCCTCTGATCATACTATTATTAATTTCAGTTCTAACCTGATCAAGGTTATTAATAAATATAATTGGCATTTCATTTGCATTCAAGTATGCCTCATTATAGTTTCTATACTCATTATCAAGTCCAGCATATTCTTGTATTATAATTGTATTGGTTTTGTTATTTATATCATTATATACAAACTTATTTGGATAATTGTTATTACTACTAGCATTTTTAAGTATTAAACGATTATTCTTGCTTAAAAGAGTACTTCCTTTGGAAAGAAGTGTGACTTTATCCATTTTATTATAATAAAATCTAGAAGCATTGTAGTTAATGAAATTACAATTATCAACTATGCATGATCCTTTACCCATTTCTATAGTAGATTTATCTAAAGTATCATTTAATGCACCATATTTAATAGTATTACCAGGATTATATAATTGAGTTTGTCTATTAAATACACTAGTAATACTAGCAGTTAGGTTTGACCATAAAACTGTAGCCCAAGCATACGCATTTGTATTAGAAATATTATATATACCATTACTTTCTAGTTGAAATGCTACTCTAGGACAATGCTTAACAAATGTTTCGCTATTGTATGTGTTTCTTATAGCATTTGGAATTCCGCCAATATTACAATTATTAACATTCATAATAACATTTGAAACCTCAAACGCAGAAGTATTGAGATTTACCAAAACTCCAGCTGGATTAATGTTGATATTGCTTTGATATGCTAAGTAATCAGTAATATTGTTGTATATATAATAACCTGTTTGAGGCAAGTCTGATCCATATATCTTGGTAAAATATAAGAAATTTTTATATTCAACTGTAGATAGATTTTCGAAGAATTGATAGTACTTTGCTGCGCCCATTGAAATTAATTTTTCATAGCTTGTTGTTATATCGTCATTAATTTGAGTAATAGTTTCAGACTCTTGTATTTTCAATTCCGAATTGGATTCTTTAGTGATATCGAAATGATAAATAATTCCATTACTTAAATTAAAATAATGCATTATCACTCTATCCACATTAGAGAATATATTTAAATCTGTGCCATAATCTCTACTTCTAGTATACTCAGTTATGATATTATGATATTTTAAATTTTGTGATTTAATACCAATATAAACTCCATCTTTTTGATTAAAGACTGTGTTTTTAAAATCATCACTAGATCCTGAAAATATATTTAAACTTTTATTCTTAATCTTTTCTGTATTAACCTTAGCTATGATTCCTAAAGCATTTGAATTGGTTATATCTGTAAAGTTATCATTGTTTGAAGAATCACCTAAATTAGAATATTCTGGTAACGAAAAACTATTATCAAAATAGAAATTTGTAGATGATACATTAATAATAGGATCTGTTAGTGGATTAAAATAATTATCACTTCCATTCTTACCTCTGTAATTGTTAGAATAAATTACAGCAAGTTTAGGACTCGATGCTTCGTTTAATTTGAAATTTACACTTTTATTTTCTTTATTAATATTACAATCTGGCGTGTATACATAAGTATTAAATCCGTTTTCCTCTTTGGATGGTTTGGCTAATGTAGAATTAATAACGTTAAATTTAAAGTCAACATGTGTAGTTATATCAGTATTAGCCATATTCAATACAGGTCTATTAGAAGATTTAACTGCGCATCCATATATAAAGTAAGCAAAATCACCATAACTAATATTATTACTAGCATAAGTAGTATATACACTAGAACTCTCGTTTAGTTTTGATGACATATTATAATCTACCAATTCTAGTTCATTTAATATAGATAATGTAGTTTCAGATTGATTAGGACTAATTCTAATAAATGCGGTTGGTGTCAAAGGATCAGATCCTATCCAATTCATTAAGAATGTACCATTTCTAGACATAGCCGTATCAAAATCAATCTTACAATTAGATATATTAACTGTACCATTGATTATATTAATTTGACAAGATTGATAGTTATAATCATATAGTTTTGAATTCAATACGCAATTATCGATGTCAACACTACCACCAGCTTGATATATCAACCCATCCGATTCAATTCTAGAATTAATTAATGATATACAAGGTTGATATCTAGATTGTTGGTTAAAGTGACCATCGAAGTATGTATTAGTAGGTGATGGAAGAATAGTATTTTGATTATAAGATAATAAGTCTTTAAATAAAACACCCTCATTAATAGCATAGTATACATCCTTAAAATTTATAGGTATATTTTTGATTATACCGCAAGTACGTGATACTGGCTCTGATTTTTCTACATCTTTACCAGTCAAATTGCTATATTGAAATATATCAGCATATCTAATGCTATTAAGGTCATCTTCAATAATACCAGATGATAAACTAACATCAGGCTTTAAACAAGTAAAGAAATTTCCTTGATATCTATCGTTTTTATTACTTAATAAATCTAAAGGAGAAAGATAAGAATATAATTTTTCAATAATTCCCCCTTCAGCAAGTTTGTATTTTGATATATTAGTAATTAATTTTCCATTATCACTTAAATAATCATGCATATCAGTGTATTTAAACAAACGCTTACTTGGTGACATATAGTTAGCACTATAAAATAACTTATTAAGTATTAATACTTCTAGATAGTTAAAGTCTGTACATTGTTCTAAAGATAACTTAGTAGTATCTATATTATTTGTATTAGTAAAGGTTCTAGAATCTGGTTTAATTTCAAAATGAAAATCTGGATTGAAATCATAGTCTAGATATGGAAAAGTATATGCATACTTATATGAATCTTTGTATTGTCCAAATCCAAGAATATCGCAATTAGAAATTCTCATATTTTTAGAACTGTTCATAATAAGTTCTCCGCTATATACATTAGATCCATTTCTAATCTTAGTGCCCTTGATATCAACTTTAGCATTGAAACAGTTAATATCAATAGCACATCCGAAAGGTATCATACATTGAAATTGCTTATAATAATCTAATGTAGTAATATCTTTTCCTATCATAGGATAATTGATATATCTATCGAAAGCATTGAGCACTGTAAACTTGCAGTCTTCAATCTTTATAGTCTTATTAGATTCAGTTTCACAATAAATACCAACACCAAATGATGTAATACACATATTCTTAATTGTGATATTTAAAGGTAAAACTCCCTCAACAGACATAAATACTAATCTTCTAGGAAATAAATTACCGTATGCTTTTCCAGTATTAGCATTTCTAAAATGAGCATGGTTAGATTTTTCTTTTGTTTCTGGATTATTATATTCCCAATAATCTACATATTCATCTACATTAGCACCTGCAAGTCTAGTATTATATAAAGCAGCATATTTTTCGTTACTATCATAATCTATCTTAGGAATATAACATCTTTTGAAATCTAATACAAGTTCCATATCTTTATTATTTTCTTCTTCTATCACATTATTAGTAGTTTTAGAAGAATAGCTAGATATCTTCATTATAGTAGATCTGTTTTGTCTGTTAAATTTACCATAAACAAAATCTGTTTGGCTGTAGTCTATACCAAATTTACCAATGATTTCAATAGTCATTTTGTTGTTTTCGTAAATTTGTTCACGTTCTGTGTTCTTTATACTATATTCAAACTCTTTTTGATTATAAATAATATCTTCATTATAACCATACAAATCTGTTATAACATTGATAATATCACCAAGAACGACATTATCGTTCTTGCCATTACAATAATACGCAAAATATTTTTCATATATACTAACATCTCCACCAATACCGTGTAGAGTATGAATCAAAATCACACCGTTTTTTCTACTTATATCAGTAGGAGTATCGTTAAAATCTATAATAGCTAATACATAATCATCTTCTTTATAATTCTGCTTCTCGGATGTAGGAAATGGATTCCTAGCAAAATCAAATACATTTTTCTTTGGAATTTCAAGAATAGTTTCATTCTTTTCATTCTGTATTCTAAACATGATTTTGTCATCAGAAAATTCGTTATTAGATTTGTCTGTATGAACATAAGTATGTTTAGCTTTAAATACTTTAACAATCACACCAGATAATTTAACTGGATATGATGTATCCATTGTGAGAGTATTTAGACCATAATTAGTTTCGTCAGTATGAAAATGATGATCTAAGTCCATTTTTCTCTGGAGCAAATCTGTACTCATAAAGATAATCTCCTTTCTTATAAAT
>JBJFGR010000004.1:0-5060 GCA_051892875.1 Succinivibrionaceae bacterium | reverse complement strand
GAATTTGCTTTCTTAGTTCTTCAATAATTTTTTGTTGATTTTCTAACTTGATATCAAAAACCGCCCTTTCAGTTTGATAATCAGAGATTAGTTTTTGATTGTTTTCTTTTTCTTGAACTAGTTTTAGGTATTTGTCTTGAAGATCTGCAAAGGTATTAAGCTGTTCAGTTAACTGAATTTTGTTCTCTTCTAAAATTTTTAATTGAGCTGAAAGATCTGAATTTTCCTTTTCAAGTTCAATAGTTGCTGTCTGCAAGTTATTCTTTTCAGCTGTTACGCCTTCTAAGGTAATTTGTTGTAAATGGTATGTTTTTCTTAATTCATTAAAGGTTGCATCTATTTGTTCTGCTTGTCTTAACTTTTCACTAAGGTTATCAAGCTTGTCACCTAATGCATTGATTTCATTTTTTAAAGAATCATTTTCTCTGTTTAATTTGAAGATGCTTTCATTTTGAGTGTTGATGGTTGTTTCGTACATTCTAATTTTGCCACGAACTTCTTCCCTAACCTTTTCTTCAGCAACATTAATCTTAGACGCCATATTTCTAAAAAGAATATAAAGATGATCTTGATACTGTTCTAATGATTCTAAGTCTGATTGCACCAATGAGTTTTCAGTTTTGAACTGCTTATCATCATATAGCTTAAAAAGAACATTCAAAGCTTTGTCCTGAGATACATCTTCACCTAATTCCTTAGAAATTTCTCCTGCAATCTGGTTTAAATGCTTCTTAGTTTCATCAGTCATTCTGATTGTTGTTGCCTTAGCTACTTGAGTAGTTGATGCCTGTACTAATACATTGGCATTATTTTGAGTTGTTTCCATACTAATATTCCTATTCACTCTTCTTAAATTTAAAATTTTTGTATGTATTACATTCGAAATACACTGTATTTTTGATGTAATACATACCTTTTCCCTTTTTTAATAGATAACCTGTAGTTGATTTATAGCTGTTTGAACTCCTTCATAAGTTATAAGGTCGTTATAGTCTGTCCCTTGGTCCTGGTTAAATTGAGGAATAACTACTATTGCCCCAATTTCCTTTGCAACTTTGTTTGCTTCGTGAACTCCAACATTCGTTGTTGAAAATCTATCGTTGTCTGCTGCTAAGATAAATTTTTTGTTTGGATATTTATTTTTGAGTGCAAGGCCAACGCTTAATAAATTACCACTATCAATTGCTGAAACTACCGCACAATTATTTTTCAATCGTTCAATATATTGAGATGAAAATTGAAGTGATGAAGCTGTAGCATAACCTTCACAGATAATAATATATTCATCTGTATCTTTAATCTTTCCGTTTACTATATGCATACTTCCTGACTTTCTACCACCTTTTACAAATCTCTTTACTCCTTCAGGATTTATAAATTGAACTGTAGTTAATTTCCCTGAAATATCGTATAAAGGGATGCAAGTTAATGTCTGAGCAACAAACTCACCGCTTTCATTTGGTCGTTTGATTACCTCTATATATGTATATTTAGAACCACTAATTTGTTTCTTCTTAAAGTATGGTGATTCGATAGATAAAGTATTTGGTAATGCTGAAATTTTTCTTCTTAACCTTTCAGCAATTTCATTTTCTTCCTGAAGTTTTTTCTCAGCTTCTTGTTGTTGTTTTAATCTAAATTCTTCTTGTCGTTTTTTGATTACATCTTCAGATTCTTTTTGATAAGATCTATTTTGAAAATAGTTCTTCTTAAAGGTATCTTTGCTTCTGTTATTTATAAAGTAGCCATTAGGTACACCATCAAGGTGCATAACATAAAATCCACTTCTTTCTCCATTATGATCTCCTTCAACCATAATTCTATGAGACTTACCATCACAAAATGGTTCACCATCTTTTAAGATGCATCCATAAGTTCTTAAATCTTTTGAAAATTCATCAATAGGATCAAGATTACTAAGAGATAACCATTTAGTGAATTGATTGCGATCTAAATCATCAGGAATAAACCAGGAACGTTCTTTACTATCCCATCTAGCACCTAATTGCTTTGCTTCTTCTTTATCACCATAAGGAATATATAAATATTGAGTCATATTCAAACCTTTGTCTTAAAATGTTTTTTCGTAAATTATTTTTCTATGTTGGTATGCTTCACCACATACCAACTTGTCCGTTATGCTTTTAGTCAATTACTTCAAAAGAATTTCTTTTAGTTCAAGATCTTCAAGATTTACTTCAAAATACAATTCCTGATTAACTGAACCATCAATTATTTTCTTAACCACAACTTTTCCATTAGTCATTTGAATAGGCATTAGAAAAACCTCTTCATCGCAATACAAACATTTGATTTCATTAAATAATTTCAATCCACCAAAGTTATTAGGTTCAAAGTTCTCCAATAATTTACTTGCTGGTCCTATTGAGAAATTACTATTTGAATTTATTTGTGATTCATCTTCTTCAAATTGGCCGATTTCATCGTTTGACTCATCTTCATTTTCATAATCATCATAAGAATCATTGTTATCATTCCAAGATGTTGAATTAGTTGATGACGAGTTGGAACTTGAATTAGTATCTGCTTCACTATTTCTATTTGAGTTTTCTTCAACATTAGAACTATGAGATGTTGAAGTTGATTGATCTGAATTTTTCTTGGAATTTAAAGATTTACGATCATAATTTTCTGCTCTAGCAAATAAAGGATCGATAGAAGGATCATCAATTATTTCTTTTAGATTAGTTACTTCCTTTCTAGTAATCTTTTCAGCATTAGCTATAAAGGTTAAAACTCGTTCAGGATTTTTCTTATAAAGTTTAGATAGTTCAGCAACAGCTGTAACATCATCACCAAATACACCTACTTGCCAGCAAATCTCAAGTTCAGTTGGTAATTCAAGTAAAGTACAATATTGAGTAACCCAGGCTGATGACTTTCCTAATTCTTTAGCGATATCTACTTTCTTTAATCCCATTGAAATTTCTTCAGCTATAAATGCTGCAATTTCGTTAGGTGTTAAATTATTTCTCTGAATGTTTTCAATAACTTGGTCTAATTTTGAATAATCATTATCAACAAAAGCTGGTATTTGAGTTAAACCTGCTTTAATAGCAGCTCTGTATCTTCTAGCACCATGATTGATAATGTATCTACCGTCATTTGTCTTTCTTAAAGATATAGGAGATTTAATACCTCTCGCTCTTACAGTTTCAGCTAGCTCTTCAATTGATTCATCAGAAAATCCAGGATTTTCGCTAGTTCTTGGTTGTTCAGGATCTTCATCGATTAATGAAATATCAATATTAAAAGCTTCCCTTGTATTACTTGGAGTCATCAGTGCACCAAGATTATTAAAGTCATCTAAATTAACCATTAGTATTTCCTTTTAAAATTTACTTTAGCTTTAGGAAAATCTATAAAGATTTTCTTTCTGCCTTTATTTGTTTTAGTTTTGTTTTATTGTTATTAATCTGTTTCTTCTTATTCTTTTATTCGCTCTATTTAGTACTAGACATTTATAGTATTTTTCTCAAAAACTCGATTGAATAACCAATTAGTCAATTCTGAAAACTCCTGTTTAGCTTTCTTTGCGTTATTGTTTTTTACATCACCTAAAAATTGTTTTTCAGATAAAGCATCAGCAATGCTGCATCTAAGACCTATTGAATGACTAATTACCAAATTTGGATAAGTTTCTGAGATTAGAGATAGTTGTTTTTTATGGCGTCTATTACGACCATCAACCATTGAAGGAAGTAAGCCTAAAACCTGAAGGTTTTGGTTATACTTTCTGATATTAGTGATTACGTTTTGAAGTTTTGAAACACCTTGTAAACTATAAGCTTCTAGTTCAATTGGACATATAACATAATCTGAAACTAATAGAGAACCTGTTAAAGCTTTACCTAGTGAAGGAGGCGTATCAACTAATACAATATCGATTTTTGCTTCTTCAGCTTTTTTAAAGAATTGAGCTAAATTTGTAACAATCAAATTTATATCAAAGGTATCAATATTAGCTAATACTGCATCGGCTTTTACTAAACTAATATCATTAGCAAAATATTTTTCTGAATATTCGTCAAAAGCATTATTGATGTTTAGATTTTCTTCTCTAGTATTATTAAACAAAATTTCACTAGCATTTAAACCTGTATCATAAGATGATAAAGACCATGAAGCATTACCTTGAGTATCAAGATCGATTACCATTACTTTTAACTGATGTTCTTTAACTAAATAACCTGCTAAATTTACAACTGTAGCTGTTTTACCAACTCCGCCCTTTTGATTACTTACTGTAATAATTTTCATAAAAGATAACCTCTTTTAAATTCTGCTTATTCTTAACTTTGTTTTTAACTGTTAAACTCAAAAAATTGTTCTTTATACAAATCAAACTGAATTATTATTTCGTTTGATTTATCCAATAGGCTCTTATTACCTATTGTTATAATCTGGCTAACTTAAACCAAACTTCTCTAATGTTTCACCTTTCAAGGTATTAAATTTCCGATCCTTGTATTCATAGAATTTACTGTCCCATTTTTTAGGATGTGTTTCATCTCGATAGGAAATACAAACTTTCCAAAGCTGAGTTAAGGCTCCATTTGCTAAAGATGGATTTCGAACAATACCAAAACTTTCGTTTTCTACTGTTGAGTACAGATTTTTATCTCCTGAAATGAAGCTAATTAATCTCATACAGCGATCTACATTAGTTTTATGACTGAAATGACTTCGATTCAGAACTGACTCCATTACTTCTTTAAAGAATGGACCTACTAGTTCAGCAAAATAGAGAACATCATCGCTATTCCAAGCAGATGAAATTTTGATATTTTTAACTAAATTCTTTTCTAGGTATTTCTTTAGCTCTAAGCGATAATAGTCACTACAAAAATGTTCATAGCCCTTTTGTTCTTGAAGGTACATGCGATAACAATAGCTAATAGAAACGCCTTCTTCCTGGAACTTCTTTAAAGCTTTAGAAAGATGACGTTTTGATAAACATTTACATTCACTTTGCTTTCTTCTTAGTTTATTATCTGCTTCAAATCTAGGTTCAATTTGTTCTGCTATTTCATCTGCAT
>JBJFGR010000003.1:0-5067 GCA_051892875.1 Succinivibrionaceae bacterium | reverse complement strand
TGTGATCTTAAGTACTTTTTAAAAACTTTTTTGATTTTAAAAAAGAAAGTTTTAAGAATAAAATTTTAAGAATGAGTATATTTGATGAAAAAGCTTAAAAATAAAGCTTTAATTGTGTTTTGTGGTATAAAATAAGATGTAAAATATAAATCAAAACAAAATACATGAAGTTATTAAACATCAAACTGAGCAAAAAAAAATATTCAAATTATTCTACTTTTTTATTATTAGTTGTTTTTTTGCTATTCTTAAGTAGGGAGGATTTTTAGTTGCATAAAAGTATTCTATGCAAACTATTGTTTTGGTTTATAATCCTAATAAAAAAGGTGTCAAAATTAGAAGATTCTATATAATTTTATTAAGTTTATAGAAGTTTTTTATGTTAACAATCTATTATATAGATTATAAGTTGTTTATATATGTAGGAGTTTGTTATGGTTATTCGTAAACCTAGAAAAGCTAATAGTGCTTTTAGACAACCTGAATCTTTAAATGAAGAAAGAAGAGAAATTCGTAAAAAAATTAAAGATAGAATAAAGGAAGGTGAAGATATTAGGCAAAGTCCGTTTAATAAACAAGGATGTAATCGTTGTTTAATATGTGATGGTAAATGTGTTATATAAAAATAATTAATAGGCTCTTCGTGTAATAGTTAGGGTAAAAATAGAGAATTAAGCACAGTGAACTCTTGTTGTTTCTTGTGTATTGGTGTCTACTAATATATTAGAAGCTTCTTTTATATTCAATTTGGCATAAATTTTTCATCTAGCATAATATGTTTTTTATGTGACGGAATTATGACATGTCGTTGTTTATACATACGAATATATCATCGTTAAAATCGATAAATAGTCTAGCTAATACAACCAGAAAACTTGATGTTGATTATCAACGTTTATCGTCAGGTTATCGCATTAATAGTGCTAAAGATGACGCAGCTGGTTTGCAAATATCAGATAGAATGACTTCTCAAATTAATGGTTTAAATCAAGGTTGTAAAAATGCACAAGATGCTATTTCTATGTTACAAACGGCTGAAGGTGCTTTAGATGAAACGACAAATTGTTTGCAACGTATTCGAGTTTTGGCTGTACAGTCAGCAAATGGAGTTAATTCAAAAGATGATAGAATCTCATTGCAGCAAGAAGTAAGTCAATTATCATTAGAAATTAATAGGATAGCAAAAGATACAACATACGCAGGTGCTAAGATTTTTGATGGTGAACAAGCTTATAAATATAATAAAGAAGGTTCAGCATACAAAGATCCTATAACAGGCTCTACAATAAAAGATTCTTTTAAAACTTTAAAACCTATAAGTAAACAACATCCAAATCCTGACGTAAGCTGTCGAGATGTTAACCATACATCAAAGAGTTTTTCATATCAAGTTGGGGCAGATGCCAATCAAACTATTGATGTTGTATTTGGTCTTCATACTGATAAGGTGTTTTGTGATGCTGGATGTAAAGGTGTTTTTTCAGCGAATGCTTATTTAGGATTTGACTTAAATGGTTTATACCTGACATCGGGTGAACCCAATACTTTAAAAACAAGAATTATTGATATGGATGAGCCATATGAAAATCATACTACTGGTTATACAATTGGTAGTGATGGTTTAGTTTCTTTAGATGTATCCACATCTGAAGCAGCTCAAAATGTTTTAAAATATATTGATGGATATATTCAAACAATTGATGGAAAGAGAGCAGAGTTTGGAGCGGTTCAAAATAGATTAGAATCAGCAATTCGGAATGAGAAAAATATTATAGAGAATGTTAGCTCTGCAAGGTCTCAGATAAGAGATACTGATTATGCAGAGGTAACATCGCAAATGATAAAAGATAATATTATTGTTCAAGCATCTCAAACAGTATTGGCCCAAGCAAATAACATACCTGAATTAGCTTTATCATTACTAAAAGGTATGTAGAAAATTGTATATCAAAGTGAAATGAGATTAGTTACAATGAGAATATTCATTCTTGAATAAAATATTAAAACTGTATTTATTAAATAATGTTTTTATTAATTTTAATCATCGAATTTATAAATTTATTTCTTTAAGTATAAATGAATATAGTAAAAAAATTCAAATATTATTGATGATTTTTACTTCGACAATGATACAAGAGTTATTTAGATTATTTAGCATTATAAACCAAGAAAAATTTATCAAGCATTGTTTTATAACAATAAAGACCAAAATAAATCCAAAGTGCTATAAATTGAGAACTGCCAAGATATAGAGATTCTAATCTAATCACTAAAATTATGACTTAAAAATTCAGTTCAATGATTATGAAAAGAATAACTTTTACTATATAATACGCACTAGATTTTAATGAATCTGTTTTATGTATTTATAACTATATTTTAAATAAAATCGGTTAGTGATTATGGAATTTTTAAGTTCATTGTTTAATACAATAGATGAAATAATATGGGGAGCTCCCTTATTAATAATGTTAATGTGCGTAGGGGTAATGTTAACATTATCTTTACGTTTTATTCAGGTAACTCATTTATTCAAGGCTATAAAACTTGTTTTTACACCTCATGTTGATTCTTCTGATAAACGTGGTGATATATCAAGTTTTGCGGCTTTGTGTACAGCTTTAGCTAGTACAATTGGTACAGGTAATATTGTTGGGGTGGCAACAGCGGTTCATATGGGTGGACCTGGCGCTTTATTTTGGATGTTTGTGGCTGCTTTCTTTGGTATGGCTACAAAATACTCTGAATGTTTATTAGCCATAAAGTACAGAGAAATCGATTCAAAAGGAAGATATTGCGGTGGTCCTATGTATTACATAAAGAATGGGATGCACTCAAAACTTTTAGCAACCTTATTTGCTGTATTTGCTATTGGTGCTGGATGTTTTGGAGTTGGTACTTATTGTCAAGTTAACTCTATGGTTGAAGCAAATAAAATAATGTTTGATATGAAGCCAATTGAATCATGTGTAATTATCTCAGTTCTTGTAGGGTTAGTAACGTTTGGTGGATTAAAGAGTATTTCAAAAATTTGTACAAAATTAGTACCAATAATGGCTTTGTTTTATATTGTAGGTTGTATTTTTATATTGTTTTTAAATATAGAAGAATTGCCAAATGCGGTTGCAACAATTATAAAAAGTGCATTTAATTTTGATGCAGGTATTGGAGCAGCAACGGGGATGGGGATATTAGTTGCGATGCGTTATGGCGTAGCTCGTGGAATGTTTTCAAACGAAGCAGGTTTAGGTTCAGCACCTATTGCAGCAGCAACAGCTAAGACTAAGTATGCAGCAGAACAAGGCTTGGTAAATATGACTGGTACATTTTTTGATACTATATTAATATGTATGTTGACAGGGTTGGCAATAGTGTTAACTAATACATGGAACATAGATGGTGTAAATGGGGCAAGGATAACAACATTAGCCTTTACTCAATCAATTGGAACAGTCTGGGGTACCTATATTGTTAATATTGGATTATTAATGTTTGCATTTACCACTATTATTGGGTGGAATTATTATGCAGAAAGTAGTGTTGTTTACTTATTTGGAACAAAAGTAATATATATTTATAGAGCTATTTATGTATGTATTGTTGCATCTGCTGCTTTTATGACATTAGATCTTGTATGGGTTTTATCAGATATTATGAATGGTCTTATGGCTTTTCCTAACTTAATTGCTTTATTCTTTTTACGAAAGGATATTATTGAAGAAACAAAAATATATATAAAACACTTAAAGGATAAGTTCCCAGGTTCTGAAGAATTTAATTAATAATAAATGTGGTTATAAAATCTATAATTATTTTAAAAAGCTAGTTGGAGATCTAGCTTTTTTTATTATTTTAAAAAAAATATCTTAACATTTTATGAAAACGGTTTTATAATCCGATCTTCGACAGTTTGCGTAACATACTTTTTTGCCATCCCTTAAAAATATAGGGATGACAGTTCTGAGTGCTATTTTTTGATTTTTATCATTTTCGGACTATCCTTAATTTTTTTTAAAATTTTTTTCATAGTGTCTTTCATAACTACCATTCGACTGAATTCCTTGAGTTCAAAGCGATTTAGCAATTCGGTTACAAGTTCAGAGTCATTGTAATCTGGCTGATATCCAGCACCTCCACCTACTGAGATAACTTGAAGCGTTCTTAGTGCTTTTAAGATATCACTAACGGTGTATTTCCCTTCTGGATAATGCAACTCATTATCATCGTCTTCTGTTAGTTTCTGTTCGATACCTCTGATGAGTAATAAAGCAATGAAACATGTTAGGAAGTGACTGATTATTCTTCGGTCCTTGCTATGATAGATATGATAGAAAGGTCTTGCATCTAGCTCTGTCTTCATAATACGGAAACACTCTTCTATTTCCCATCTTCTTGAGCTAATTGCTGCTATCTGAGAAACAGGCATTTCATCGCAGAATATATTGGTAGTCATAGCGTATAAGCCATCAAACTGTTCTTCTGCACTAATTTTCTCTTCATCAATAATTGCTTTCTTGCAGTTAGCTTCTTCTCCCTGTTTTGTTGTATATGTCTTCTTGATAAGGGATCTAGGACTGCGTTCACTTTCATTAGCATAAGACCCATTCTCAATCATTTTGCTAGCACGCTTAATTTTACGTTCACGCAAGGCTTTCATATAGTCTCTATACTTTAGAGAAAAGGTGGCAATAAGTCTTGAATCAAGCCCTTTTTCAGGTGTTGTGCGCTCTTTGAAGAATACGGTATTATAATGCTTGGCATAGATTTCTGGATTTTCTAGTGATTCAAGGTTAAAACCTTTAATAATTCGAGGTTTACCATCTTTATCATATTCAGTATATGACCAATCTTTTTTATCTTTTACCCAATTTTTTAAGAACTCTTTTAGCTTTTTAACAGACTGAGTGCAGATAAAACGACGTTTACCACTAAGACCTAGTTTTACAAGAGTGCTATCATCATCTAGATTGTTGAATTTGCGATTTTTTTCTCCTGATAAACCACAGTCGGTACATACTATGATGTCTTTAGTATTAAAGTTTTTGATAATTTCACGTTCAAGAGGAA
>JBJFGR010000002.1:0-5143 GCA_051892875.1 Succinivibrionaceae bacterium | reverse complement strand
GTAGGATTGGAATCATCAAATTTTGGAGGAACATTCATAAATGCAGCTACGTCTTTAGTATTAGAGCTAGAACCTCCAATTCTAATTTCAAAATGAAGATGATCACCTGATGAACTACCAGTTGTACCCATACAGCCTAATTGTGTTCCTACAGATACTTGTTGACCCTGTGAAACCGTTATACTAGACATATGTCCATAATACCATTTGTCTCCATTAGCATCTTGTACACAAACATATTGTCCGAATCCTTTCTTAGGATGAGAAGCATCTTCCCATCCAGCTTTGACAGCTGTACCTGCACATAATGAATATATTGGAGCATTCATATGTTTATTATGGTTTTCATCACATGCAATTATATCTATACCACCATGGCTTCCTCCTCTAGTTTTAGACCATTTACCTTGTGGGTCATACATACTAGAGATATAGAAATAGCCTTTGAATGGTGCAATAATCTTAGCATTTGGATTATAGCTTGACATATTTGATGATGCTGTTGAATTATTAGTTGAGCTATTGCTTGCTGTAGTTGATGTAGTATTACTTGCAGTTCCACTACTGCTTTCATCTCCAAATATAGTATAATAATAAGCACCATATGTCTGTTTTACTGAATTACCTATATAAGAACCTAATTTACTCATTAATGAAGCACTATCACCGATAGTAACAGAACCATTATTATTATTTGCATTATTAGTAGTGTCAGTGACAGAAGTATTGGTTTGAGTTTTATTATTTGCTAAATTAGTATTAGTAGTATTGGTTGTACTACTATTAGTATTTTCTTCTTCTTTAGGTGCAGCATTGCTACGGCCAGATAAAGTACTATTAAATTTATTTTTAATTTTCTTTAGGATGACTTTTCCTCTACCAGTTCCACCAGCAGGTATTCCAGAATTCTTCACAAAACGTAAGATTCTTGTATGGCATGATACAATATATACGTCATTTGATACTACTCCATTTTCAACATAGGCTTTGGCAGAATTGTATGATTTCTCAATACTACCTCCACTAAATCCTCTCAATTTACCATTAGAATCAGTATACCAATACATTTCAGTATGTGCTGAATATGCTATAATATCTCCAGGTTGAAGTGCTTCTTTACTAAATGGCATATCGATCCAGTCTGAAGTAGGAGATCCATCAGCATTTCTAATATATTTAGATACGCATCCTTCAGACGCAAATTCTTTTGCTACAATAGCATGAGTTTTATTTCCTGATGAGTTTACAATACTATAACCCATTGCATATATTACTGCAGACATATATCCTGAACAGTCAGGTCTAACTTTAATAGTTTGTCCATTTAAATCAATAGTGTATCTACTATTATCATGACTATAAGGAACATTTCCCATTTTATAAAAAACTTGTATTGCCGCTGATATAGTATTATTTATACCTATAGCATTATTACTTGTTGCACCAGTAGAACTATTTATAGTATTAGCGGTAGCTGTTGTATTTTCTTTATCAGAATTAGAAGTGCTTCCAGATGAGTTCTCATCTCCAAATATAGTATAATAATAAGCGCCATATGTCTGTTTTACTGAATTGCCTATATAAGAACCTAATTTACTCATTAATGAAGCACTATCACCGATAGTAACAGAACCATTATTATTATTTGCATTATTAGTAGTGTCAGTGACAGAAGTATTGGTTTGAGTTTTATTATTTGCTAAATTAGTATTAGTAGTATTGGTTGTACTACTATTAGTATTTTCTTCTTCTTTAGGTACAGCATTGCTACGACCAGATATGTTTCTAATAGGTCTTTTCTTTCTTGCTTTTCCCGTATCATCACCATCTTCGGCAATACCACCATGGAATAATTTAGTATTTTTCTTTTTATGAGCCATTGCATTAGCTCTTCCTCTTCCAACAGCAGAAGTAGAATTTTGTTTCATCAATGCAGCTACAGCGTTCTTGAAAGTATTATAATTAGTATTATTAGCATCATCTGTACCCGCTTCAGTATCAGTTTTGTCTGTACAAGCTATAAACCATGGAGGGCAACCTTTACCATTAGGATATTTACTACACTTTACATCGTAGTGACGCATAATACCACCATTTAATGGATCGAGATTATATTTTAAACATAGATATGCACACATTCTAACAAGTTTATCATATGTCTTTTCTTTAATTTGCCATTTCTTAGATTCGTCATAGTGAGCATTTTCTATCGATATAGTGTGATTATTTACTGTATTAGAGCAAGGAGCACTTTCTTCCTCAGGACAGCAACGTATTACATCACCATCTGGACCGATAATATAGTTGGCATATACACTACATCCTATACTTTCCCAATATTTCTTAATTCCTGCAGCTGTTGCATTACCACTTTCATCACCCCAATAGTGTACAACTATTGAAGTCGTAGTAGATCTTTTGGAGCCGCTTCTTTTACTCATAAAACTATCTTGAATACCTAAAGAAGCTTCATCAATACTACCAGTAACAGTCATAGCAGATCCAGTAGTGCCAATAGTACTTGTAGAGGATACTTCTACAAGATTAGGGAATAATGCAGCTGTATATCCATTAAGTAAATCGCTAGTACCTCCATAAGTAGTATTAGCGTTACCTTCATTCTTAGCTTGTACTATATCTTTAACTACATTGCTATTTAAAAGAAGACCTTTATCTTTATCTGCAATTTTTTCTTCTAATTCGGCGAAAGCATTAGAATAATCTTTATCTGCAACCGATGGCTTAGATGTAACTGTTGAACCAGTAGGAGTCGATGTTTTAACATCTTCGGTAGCAGCATACCTACCACCACGTTCTTCATTTGCTCTTCCATAAGCTGATATAATATAATCGTCGCCGTCCTCAGCTATACCGTGAATGAAATTAGAATTCTTTCGTGCTTTATTTGCTTTTTTAATTTCTTCTTTAGATGGAGATGGTCTTTTAGCTAGTTTTTTATTGATATTTTCATAGAACTTAGCTTTTTCTTTAAGTAATTGCTTAGCAGATTTTTTACCACGACCTGTTCCTGATATATTACCATCGTTATTACAATAAGCATTATACGCATCTTGAGCATATTTAATTCTAGAGTTGCCTGGGTCAGAAGTAGACCAATCTCCCCATAAAATAATATTTCTTTCAATAGACATTGTAGCTGTAGGTATATCTGTCAATGCTTTAAATTCTGCAGCACTATTAACTTTCTTAGCTCCCTTTAAACCAACATATTGAGTATTATCCCAATCATTAGCATCTACTGACCAAACAATGTGTTTAAGTTGACTTTCCAAACTTTCTGGATTAGATACGCCATTCTTTGCACACCAATTTTCATGCTTAGTGAATGGAGTCCAACCTATTATACCACCATTATTTTTATTACTTTCTCTAACATGTATATTTTTACGTATTAATCCACATTCCTGAACAAAGTTACCTATACATCCAGCAGCTGCGGCAGGAGAGAATCCATTCGCTCTTAAGAATCTCCAACAAGAAGCTCTATTAGTTTCAAAATCTCCTTCTATTACTGTTCCATCTCCAGAATAAGTAGCATTAGCTACTGTTGAAGAAGATGAATTTGTAGCTGTTTGTTGTTGTATTACTTGAGTTTGAGGAAATAGCGCTGCCATATATCCTTTAAGTAAATCGCTAATACCACCATAAGAGATTTGAGCGGTTCCCTCATTTTTAGCTTGTTGAGTAGATACTGTATTTGTATTATTAGAAGCAGTTTCAACCTCAGATGTATTTATTGTATTTGTACTTGCTGTTTCAGATGTATTAGTTGTTTCAGATGCTTTACCATATTTAGGTTTATTTTTACTAAATAATTTCTTATCGTTACCTAAACCACTTGCACCATCAGAAGCTGAAAGTTTATTAAACCATTCTTGAGCATATTTAATTCTCTTAGAATCTCTATTAGATCTCCAGTCTCCAGATATTTCAACACATCTTTCGAATGCAACTGTAGCAGAGGCTACATCTGTAGCATTAATAAAATCTGTTTTAGATAAATATGCATATCCATCATGACTATAATTAGATTTCCATTTACTATTAATTGAATCAAGTACGTGTTTTAATTGTCCACCTAAATCATAATAATCACTAATACCATTTGAATCACACCATTTTCTATGTTGAGAAAATGGATCCCATTGAATGATACCATCTGTTACGTCATTAGGATCATTGTAGGATTTACTTGGAGCTTTAGGCTGGATAGATGATTCTTGTTGCATATTACCAAGTATAGCTGCACAGGCTTCTTTAGAAAATCCTTGAGCTCTAAACCATCGCCAAATCATTTTAGCGTTAGTATCCATATCACCTACAGATCCAAGTGTTCCATCACCAGTAAAAGTAGTTGATGCTGATAAGTTTGTAGAAGCAGGTGATACTGAAACTGAAGTAGTATTAATAGCTTTCTTATTATTTTTATTATCATTATTATCCACATCTATAAATTGACTTACGAATTTTAGATATGGTTGATACATAGCATTAGCCATAGATTTTGTATAACGAGATAAAACAGATTCTTTAGCACGTCCATATCTAACTTTACCTCGACCCATAGCAGTACCGATCTTTAGACTAGTATTATTTAAAGTATCTTGTAAATTATATCTTGTAGAACCATTTGGATCTTCAGAGTCTTCAACAATAACGTCACCATTTTGATCTAAACCTGTAGCTACTACATAGTGAGAATATTGAGAACCATATGGTGTATTACCAGAGTCGGATTGATCTTGACCCATCATTATAACAGGTTTACCATTGATGAGAGAATTTACTACGTCAGCGTTGTCGTTTAAATTCTGAGTTTTAATACCACTTTGTCCTAAGTATGAATCAAAATATTCTGGGTAAGTACCACCATTAATTTCTTTAAATCCTCCCTTAAGAGCATAATTAACAGCATTGTTCATGTTACCATTCATACCGAATTGATTCATAACTGCTGCAGCTGCAGCTGGACCACATCCTGAATCTGCTACTGTTTGTCTTTCACTATCACCGATTGTTTGGAATGCTCTATGATAGTCTCTTTGATATATATGATCTCCATAACCTTTTCCATATTTTCCTTTACCAAATCACATATCGCAACAAAATCAAGATTATTCTT
>JBJFGR010000001.1:0-5162 GCA_051892875.1 Succinivibrionaceae bacterium | reverse complement strand
GCAAAAATGGTTACTAGTACATAGCAATAAAGCTGAAGGAAGAAATAATCATTCTTCATTATAGTAAAAATGTTTGCTCATAATACATTGATTTATAACGTTTTTTAATAACTTTAATCTAGAACAAAATGTTCTGTGTATTCTCTATGTATTCTAGATAAATATTTTGTAGTTTTTGCTAAAATTTTGACTAAATTCACATATTGCTAGTAATTTGAAGTAATCCATAGTAAATAATAACTATGCAGATAATGAATTAACGCCTAAATGATTGTAATGAATTTAAGTATCCAAATATCAATTATATTCAAGATAAACGCCATAGAAAATAAGAAGCTTAATATTTAATGCATCTTGTGTTTTTTATAAAACAATTTACTAAAAATATGGAAAATTGGAAAAATTATTTTAAAACCATTGATATATCTAGCTTTAGACCATTTCCAACGTGGAAAAGTGGTTGGAAAATTGGAAAAACTTTTAACAATTAAACATTGGTATTTTAGCCCTCATTTGTAATAACCTAACCATAGTCTTTTTCTCGATATATAAATGCATTTCTTTCAATGACACCAGGTCGTCAAAAATTAGCTCAATACACTCAGTAATAATTGAATCTACTATGTATTCAGAACTAAACTTATAAATATTGGAAGATCGCTTAGCCAATAATGTCATTGGTAATAATAAATTTTGATGTATTACATAGAAAATACACTGTATTTTTGATGTAATACATAGGGAAATTCCCAAAATTTTATAAAAATACTAGATATCTCTAGTAATTTAGATAGTTAAAGTTAATGTATGTACTGATTAGGTTTGTAATTTTGATTTTTGGTGAAGACAAGTCTTTAAATTATTTTAGCGATATTTACCATTTCAGGGGGCAAGAGTTTTGCAAAGGGGAATCAAGAATTTGGTCATAGTTAATTTTGATGAATTACCACTATACGAAAGTGAATAAGCAATATTATGCTTTTCCTAAATAATTTGATTTATTGCTAATAAAAAAATGAGAAACAATGTATAATTATCATTAACGCAACGTTGTTTCTCATTTGTGGAAGCAAATATTAAAAATATTAGATTAGTGTTAGGAGTTTCTGTTGAAGCTCCTTTTTGTTTTCAATAAATAACACGTCATATTTATTGGGATGCTTTTGATTTCTTATTAATGTGAACACTTCAACAAATACCTTGTTCCTTAGAATATCGTTTATCACTCGTTGTTGTTGATTGCAACGACTCGTGCATTCAATATCTCGTAAGTATGGGTTATTTTTAGTAGGAATATTCTCAATAATAGCAATCTTTTCATTGGCGATCCGTTTAATAAGATTACAGTTCTTTATTTTCATTTCACCACAAATTCTAGTATTAAACTCAATTACTCCAAATGGCATAATTTCTGTTTCAGCAATTTCACAATCAAAAAGAACGTTATAAATAGCTCTAGTTGTTGGATCTTGTGAAAAATCATTCATACGTAATGCCTTATTGTATTGCTTAGCAAACTCAGGTATTGAATGAGGATCGAAATTGCTTACATCTCTATCAAGTAGATATTCTCTTATGGCGTTACTAAAGTCATCCGAGATATGATAATCTACAAAAAATTTATCATATGCTAATTGCTCTTCAGGATACTTTTCTAAGATTTGTGCTAAAGTTTCTGATTTACTAAGCATAATAAAAAATCTTCGTTCATTAGCTTCTATTTGAAAGCTTATCTCATTTGAAAGACTATCATCAGGATTACACATTAGAATAGGCGTTGCATAGTTATTTATGATTTCTTGAGGTTTACCTTTAGACTCAATAACTACACGATTATTGGTATAAAACTTTAGCCAATCCTTTTCACGTCTATTTTTAGCTTTTTGCTCTTCAAAGAATATAAATAGCTTACCCCATAACCAATCGTTAAATTTGTTATCGGTTAAAGCATTAGGTCTTTGAGATATACAATATTGTTCTCCAAAAATTTTGCTTATTATATTGGTAAAGAAAGTTTTACCTAAACCTTGTTTACCACACATAACAGGTATAATTACAGATGTGTTTTGAGGATACTGTAGTTTATAAGCAAGGAAATCCTGAAAGTATTCAATTGCTTGCAATGAATAAACTACAAACGTATCAGATTTATTTAGATTTGGATCTCTGTAGTCTATACCAACAATTACTGAAACTAATCTTTTCCAAAATAACAAAGCTTCGTTAGTCTTTGATATTTTTATGCTACTATTTTCAGTGGTAAATGATACTGAGTAACATTCTATTCTAGCCTCTTCCTTATGGCGTTTTACCCATTCAGGAGGAGTTATTTTAGGATAGAATACATTAAGTTCACCTCTAGGCATTTTAGGTGGGTTAGAACGAGCTGAATATGGTACAACATCTCTTCTAGATACAAGTATCTTAAATGGGTAGTATTCATACCAACATTCATTCAATCCAACATATCTAATTTTGGGATAATTTTCTCTTTCACTATGGGTAACAACTCTAATATTTCTAGTTTTATGCCCATCTGTTAATTGCTCTTTGAAGGAGCTTAAAGCAATTGAATTAGATATTTTAATTTCTCCATATTGGTATTTATAAGGAGGTCGTTCAATTATTAGTGTTTGGTTACTATTCAATACTGCATAACGTTCATTGAGTTCAATAAGCTCATTTAAGACCTTTAAACTTATTTGTCGATCAACAATCAAAGTTAAAACTTCCTTAGCATCATCATAGCTTATAGTATATGGAAAGCTAAATTGCTCTTTTATAGACTTTGCTAGTCTTTTAAAAAGAGCATTAATATCTTCATTACTGCAAGGCAACTTACTAACTTGAAATGATGGTAAGTTAGCAATTTGCCTCTGAAATGCTATTTTCTGAATATCATTGATTTCAAGACCATTAAGCAGATCTCTAATAACCGATACGATATCAGTCATATAGAAATCCTTATTACTTAATTATTTTTCAAAATTGTCTTTATTTTCAAATTGATATTTTTCTTGTTCAGCTATAAACGATTTCATTTTGGCAATTGTTGTATAGAAAACACCATTTGGTGAAAAACGAAGGCATTTGTACTTACCTTGATGAACCAAATTATAAAAAAGTTTATAAGGTTGCTTAAGTTTGGTACAAACGACACGAAGTGGAAATAAAGAATTTTCATCAATTGAAGATAAACTGATTACTCCATCGTTATTTGTTGAAAATACTTTTTCTGAAATAGCCTCAGAAGAATTATTTTTTTGTTCTGCAATAGATACAGAATTTATAGAGTTATTTGTCATTATTTTTCCTTATTAAGTAAATCAATAATAATAAAATATTTTGATTACTACTATTCACTCTCACCCCAATAGTAATCAATAATGATTTAGCCCCCCTTTTATATGCTAATAAACAACTATATTGCTTACAGTTTTAATACATTACCTCATTTATTTAGATTTTAAAATACCTAATAAAGCAATTTGGAAAATTGGAAATTTACCCAAAACTATTAGGTAATTATTAGGAAATTTTTGGAATAAGCACACTAATAGGAAATTTTTAGGAAATTATTGAGAAAATTGTCAGTGTTAGAGCAATTCTAAAAAGAATTGCCTAATAATTTCCGAATAATATCCTAAAAAAATTCGGAAATTAAAGTGGCAGGATGGGTAAATGTGGGTACATTTTCAAAAATACCTTATTCGCAAAAATTGCTCAACGGATTTCATTCATCCTGATTTTTTTGTCAAAAAAATATATTTTTTGTGGTATCTTTATAGATTACTTAGCCTAATGTTTTTAAGGTTTTTAATTAAGATTTATCCATTGATAATGACCAATATTCTGGGAATTTTAAGTATCAAAATAGAAATGAAAAGTTATAACAACTATTTCATAAATTAAAATATTGTAAATGAATAAGGTAAATAATGAATCGTAAACATCCAAGTCAAAGAAGATCTTGTCGTTTTCACTTTAGAGTTTCTCAGAGAGAAAAAGAAATTATTAAAGCATATGCTGAACTATGCCATATGACAGTGAGTGAATATATTAGAACTGTGGCAGAAAACTTTGAACCTAAATCTTGTGTTAATCCAAATGCCCTTAATGATTTATTACAACTCAATGACGATCTAAATAAATTAGGCAATTTATTGAAGTTGTGGTTATCAGATGAGTTGCAAATTTCATACTACAAAGGAAAAGGTGTTAAAAATATCGTTAATAAGATAAACGAAAAAATAGAGGACATGCATATAGAATTAGACAAAGTAGTTTTAGATGAGCCAATAGTATATCCAACAAACAGAGTTTAATTTGATATATGTTGTAAAATTAAGATTATATTAAATGTATTCATATGAAATAATGTAAAATAATGGCATTGATGGTCAATTAAAATAATTATTAATCTTCCTTTAAGGATATTGTTATGGATATTTTACCTCTATCAGAAGAAGATGTTAAAGCTAGATATATTACACCTGCACTTGAAAAATCAGGATGGAGTGTAACAAATAATGTTCGAATGGAATATCCGATATCAGATGGACAAATATTGCTTAAAGGAAATTTAGTTCATAGAGAAAAGCCTAAAAAAGCAGATTACATATTATTTTGTCCTAGTCATAAACCTATGGCTATTGTCGAAGCTAAATCTCAAAAGGTTTCTGTTGGATATGGTATTCAACAAGCTATAGAGTATGCTAAAAAAATGGATATTCCTTTTGCTTATAGTTCTAATGGCTTAGGTTTTGTAGAACATGATTTTTTAACAGGTACTGAAAGAGAAATACCGTTACAAGAATTTCCATCTCCTGAGGAATTACTTAGAAGATTTAAGAAAAATTACAATGATGGTTTAGGATTATCAGCAGAAGAAGAAAATTTAATAAATGAGCCATATTATACGAATGTTGATTTTAATGAACCTAGATACTATCAAAGAGTTGCTATTGATAGAGTTTTATCAGCAGTTGCTAAAGGACAAGATAGACTTCTGTTAGTTATGGCAACAGGTACAGGAAAAACCTTTACAGCATTTCAAATAATATATAGATTACTAAAAAGCAAAACTAAAAATAGAGTTTTATACCTTGCAGATAGAAATATTCTTGTAGATCAATCATTAGCACAAGACTTTAAACCACTTG